>NZ_JAMQAU010000030.1:0-19746 GCF_023701505.1 Pseudomonas sp. SR18
ATCTCTCATCAGCGGGAGGCGAATTCTACAGCGTTACACGCTGCTGTCAACACCTCTTTTTCAACTTCCTTTTGGCTTCGATGAACTGAAGCAACCCGCTGCCGAAAACTGCGTAACTCATTGTTTATCAAGGAGTTTTCCGTTTCGACTGCGCCGGAAGTGGGGCGAATTATAGGCTTCCAGAATCTGGCGTCAACCTTCTTTTTCATATTTCTGTCATATAAGTCAAAAATGCCCCTGAAACGCAAAAGCCGGCCCCGGGGGCCGGCTTTGCGCCTACCAAGCCTTATAGGCTAGGGAAAGCGAACTGCGACGCTTCATGGCTCGCCCGCTGCGGCCAACGCTGGGTAATTGCCTTGCGACGGGTATAGAAACGCACCCCGTCCGGCCCATAGGCATGCAGGTCGCCAAACAGCGAGCGCTTCCAGCCACCAAAGCTGTGATAAGCCACCGGCACTGGAAGTGGAACGTTCACCCCAACCATGCCCACTTCAATCTCATCACAGAACAGACGAGCCGCTTCACCATCACGCGTGAAGATACACGTCCCGTTGCCATATTCGTGGTCGTTGATCAGTTGCATCGCCGCTTCCAAACTGCTCACCCGCACCACGCACAACACAGGCCCGAATATCTCCTCCTTATAGATACGCATCTCAGGCGTCACACGGTCAAACAGGCTGCCACCGAGGAAGAAGCCCTCTTCATTCCCGGCAATGCTCAATCCACGGCCATCAACCACAAGCTCCGCCCCCGAAGCCACACCGTCTTCTATATAGCCGCTGACCTTATCCCGAGCCTGCCCTGTCACCAGCGGCCCCATATCCAACCCACAGGTCGTGCCAGCGCCAATCTTCAGCGCCTTGATCTGCGGCACCAACTTGGCGATCAATGCATCCGCAACCTGGTCACCCACGCACACCGCCACCGAGATCGCCATGCAACGCTCACCGCAAGAACCATATGCCGCGCCCATCAAGGCACTGACTGCGTTATCCAGATCCGCATCCGGCATCAGCACCGCATGGTTCTTCGCCCCACCCAGCGCCTGTACGCGTTTTCCGCGCTTGGTCGCTTCGGAGTAGATGTACTCGGCAATCGGCGTCGATCCCACAAAACTCAGCGCCTTCACTTCCGGCGCCTCAATCAGCGCATCCACCGCGCCCTTGTCGCCATGCACCACACTCAACACACCCTTAGGCAGGCCGGCTTCCTGCAACAATTGCGCAATCAACAACGTCGAACTGGGATCACGCTCAGAAGGTTTCAGGATAAAACAGTTACCGCACACGATTGCCAGCGGATACATCCAAAGCGGCACCATCGCCGGGAAGTTGAACGGCGTAATACCCGCCACCACGCCCAAAGGCTGGAAGTCCGACCAGGCATCAATGTTCGGACCCACGTTGCGGCTGTACTCGCCCTTCAGAATCTCCGGCGCCGAGCACGCGTACTCAACGTTCTCGATCCCGCGCTTCAACTCACCCGCCGCGTCTTCCAGGGTCTTGCCATGCTCCTCGCTGATCAACTGCGAGATGCGCGCTTCGTTCTGCTCCAGCAACTGCTTGAAACGAAACATCACTTGGGCACGCTTGGCCGGCGGCGTATTGCGCCAAGCCGGGAATGCGACTTTGGCTGAGTCGATCGCCTGTTGAATGGTTTCACGACTGGCCAACGGCACCTGGTGAATCACCTGGCCGGTGGACGGGTTGTACACGTCGGCACTGCGACCGCTGTCGTTGACCAACTCACCGTTGATCAAATGCTGGATAAGGCTCATGCAGGGCTCCTGAAAAGTTGTTCTATATAGAAGGAGAAATCAGTCGATCTTGTTCAGCACTTCGCCGACCGCATCAAACAGGCGGTCCAGGTCCTGCGGCTTGCTGTTGAAGGTTGGCCCGAACTGCAGAGTGTCACCACCAAAACGCACGTAGAAACCGGCTTTCCACAAGGCCATGCCGGCCTCGAATGGACGCACGATGGCATCACCGTCACGCGGGGCAATCTGGATCGCACCGGCCAGGCCGTAGTTGCGAATGTCGATCACGTTCTTGCTGCCCTTCAAGCCGTGCAGCGCATTCTCAAAGTGCGGAGCGACTTCGGCTACGCTCTGCACCAGGTTTTCCTTCTGCAACAGGTCGAGTGCCGCCAGGCCAGCCGCGCAAGCGACGGGGTGCGCCGAGTAGGTATAGCCGTGGGGGAATTCCACCGCGTACTCAGGCGTCGCCTGGTTCATGAAGGTCTGATAGATCTCGCTGCTGGCAATCACCGCGCCCATTGGAATCGCGCCGTTGGTGACTTGCTTGGCGATGCACATCAGGTCCGGGGTCACGCCAAAGCTGTCGGCGCCAAACATCGAGCCGGTACGGCCGAAACCGGTGATCACTTCGTCGAACACCAGCAGAATATTGTGCTGATCGCAGATTTCACGCAGGCGCTTGAGATAACCCTGCGGTGGCACCAGCACGCCCGCGGAGCCAGCCATCGGCTCGACAAACACTGCCGCGATGTTGGACGCGTCATGCAGTTCGATCAGCTTGAGCAGCTCATCGGCCAACGCGATGCCACCCAGCTCAGGCATACCACGGGAGAACGCATTGCTCGCCAGCAAGGTGTGTGGCAGATGGTCGACGTCCATCATCGCCTGGCCAAACATCTTACGGTTGCCGTTGACACCGCCCAGGCTAGTGCCTGCGATGTTCACACCGTGATAACCACGGGCGCGGCCGATCATCTTGGTCTTGGTGGCCTGGCCTTTCAGGCGCCAGTAAGCCCGCACCATCTTCACCGCCGTATCAGCGCACTCGGAGCCGGAGTCGGTGAAGAACACATGATTCAGGTTGCCTGGGGTCAAGTCGGTAATCTTTTCCGCCAGCTGGAAGGACAACGGATGACCGTACTGGAACCCCGGGGAGTAGTCCAAGGTGCCCAATTGCTTGGCGACCGCTTCCTGGATTTCCTTACGCGTGTGCCCTGCGCCGCACGTCCACAGGCCTGACAGCGAGTCGTACACCTTGCGGCCCTTGTCATCGGTCAACCAGCTGCCTTCGGCGGCCACGATCAAACGTGGGTCTCGCTGGAAGTTGCGGTTGGCGGTGTAGGGCATCCAATGCGCGTCCAACTTCAATTGGCTGGCCAGGGACGATGGGGCGTTTTCGGGCATGTTCATCAGCAAAACCTCGCAGGGCAAAAGGCAGCGTCGGGATTGAAAAGCGTTCTTGCAGCTAAATTGCCATGGCGATAAAGTCGGTGAAATTCAACTCTTCTAACCTTCAGTCAGGCCTTCACTAAACTATGAGCAGCCGTCGACCCGATCCCCTGGCCCAAGTCAGCGACTTTGATATTCGTCTGCTGCGCATCTTTCGCAGTGTGGTGGAGTGCGGTGGGTTCTCGGCGGCGGAAACCGTACTCGGCATCGGGCGCTCGGCCATCAGCCAGCAAATGAGCGACCTTGAACAGCGTCTCGGATTACGTCTGTGCCAACGCGGCCGCGCAGGTTTTTCCCTGACCGAAGAGGGCCGCGAGGTTTATCAATCGGCCCTGCAACTCTTAAGTGCGCTGGAAAGTTTCCGCACCGAGGTCAACGGCCTGCACCAGCATTTGCGCGGAGAGTTGATCATCGGCCTTACCGACAACCTCGTCACCCTGCCCCATATGCGCATTACTCACGCCCTGGCCCAATTAAAGGAACGCGGCCCGGACGTGCAGATCCAGATCCGCATGATTGCCCCCAATGAGGTCGAACAAGGCGTACTCGACGGTCGCCTGCATGTCGGTGTAGTACCACAGGCCAGCGCCCTCTCCGGATTGGAGTACCAACCGTTATATAGCGAACGCTCGCTGCTCTACTGCGCAGTCGGCCACCCGCTGTTTTACGCCGACGACAAGCAATTGGACGACGAGCGCATCGACAGCCAGGACGCCATCGCACCGACCTTCCGCCTGCCTGCTGAAATCCAGGCCCATTACCAAGCCCTTAACTGCACCGCCAGCGCCTCGGACCGCGAAGGCATGGCGTTCCTGATTCTCACCGGCCGTTACATCGGTTACTTGCCCGACCACTACGCCAGCCTGTGGGTGCAACAAGGCCGACTGCGCGCGCTGAAATCGGCTACACGTTTTTACGATTTAAGCCTCGCATCGGTCACCCGCAAGGGACGTCGCCCTCATTTGGTGCTGGAAAGCTTCCTCGACAGTCTGGCCACAACGCGCTAGCACGGGGCTTACGCTAAAAGCTGAGCAACTGGACAGCTTTTTGCAAGGACAGATGGAACATGAACCATCCGCCTTGAGTTAACCCGCCATGCCACCAGAATCTAGCAGCCCCAGCGACCTGATCTACGGCCTCAACGACCGTCCCAAACCGGCGCCAGCCTTTTTGGCCGCACTGCAACATGTGCTGGCGGCGTTTGTCGGCATCATCACCCCGCCACTGATCATCGGCTCCACCCTGGGCCTGACCGCCCATCTGCCCTACCTGATCAGCATGGCGTTGATGGTTTCCGGTGTCGGCACGTTCATCCAGGCGCGCAGGCCATTTGGCATCGGCGCGGGGATGATCTGCCTGCAAGGCACCAGCTTTGCCTTTCTTGGCGCGGTGCTGTCGGCGGGTTTCCTGGTGAAACAACGCGGCGGCAGCCCGGAAGACATCATGGCAATGATCTTCGGCGTGTGCTTTTTCGGTGCCGTGGTGCAGATCGTGCTGAGCCGTTTTATCGGCCAACTACGCCGAGTCATCACGCCGTTGGTGACCGGGATTGTCATCACGCTCATCGGCATCAGCCTGATCAAAGTGGGTATCACCGACCTCGGCGGTGGCTTCAATGCAGCGGATTTCGGTGCGCCAACCAACCTTGCGCTGGGCCTGTTCGTAGTGCTGACGATCATCCTGCTCAACCGTTCCAACACGCCGTGGGTACGCCTCTCGGCCATCATCATCGGCCTGGCGCTTGGCAGCCTCGCGGCCTGGTTCAGCGGAAAACTGGTGCCCCAAGCCCTGCCAGACTTGCCTCTGATGAGCCTGCCAATACCGTTTCGCTTTGGCTTCAACTTCGACTGGAGCGCTTTCCTACCGATCGCGCTGATTTACCTGATCAGCAGCATCGAAACGGTCGGCGACCTCACCGCCAACTGCATGATCGCGCGCCAGCCCATCAGCGGCCCTTCTTATATAAGCCGACTCAAGGGCGGCGTGCTGGGTGATGGTGTGAGCTGCATGATCGCCGCCACCTTCAGCGCCTTCCCCAACACCACCTTTGCTCAGAACAACGGCGTGATCCAACTCACCGGCGTCGCCAGCCGTTACGTTGGCTTATATATAGGCGTGGTGCTGTTTTGCCTCGGCTTGTTTCCGTTGATTGGCGCGGTGTTGCAGCAAATCCCCAAACCCGTATTGGGCGGCGCGACCCTGGTGATGTTCGGCAGTGTGGCGGCCGCAGGCGTGCGCATCCTTGCCCAGGCGCCGCTGGACCGCCGCAGCATGCTGATCATCGCCACGTCGTTTGGCGTCGGCCTGGGCATCGCTGCGCAACCGAATTTGCTGCACCTGATGCCGACCCTGGTGCAGAACCTGTTTGACTCGGCCATCACCAGCGGCGGGCTGACGGCCATCGTGCTGTGCCTCCTGCTGCCGGAGTCCAAGACAACTGAAGCTGCCGCAAACCACGCGCCGGAAAGCGACACACTGGAACCGCTTTAACGGTTTTATTGCATCAGGACTTGTCTGAGGCTTGAGGGTGGGTTATCTGTGCACACGTCGTCTCTATCGATCAGCACGGTAATCTCCATGAGCCTCGAAGTTCCTGCCCACAGCAACCACGCCGGTAAGCCCGCCAGCCGCATTCGGCAAAAGAACGAACAAGCGATTCTCCAGGCTGCTGAAGATGAATTCGCGCGCCATGGCTACAAGGGCACCAGCATGAACACCATTGCTGCCAGTGCCGGATTGCCGAAGGCCAACTTGCACTACTACTTCACCAACAAGCTGGGCCTGTATATCGCCGTGCTCAGCAATATCCTCGAACTGTGGGACAGCACCTTCAACACGCTGACCGCAGAGGACGACCCGGCCGTGGCCCTCTCCCGCTACATCCGCACCAAGATGGAGTTTTCGCGACGCCAACCCCAGGCCTCGCGGATCTTTGCGATGGAAATCATCAGCGGCGGCGAATGCCTCACCGAATATTTCAGCCAGGACTACCGCACCTGGTTCAGTGGCCGAGCGGCCGTGTTCCAGGCCTGGATCGACGCGGGCAAGATGGACCCCATCGACCCGGTACACCTGATCTTCCTGCTATGGGGCAGCACCCAGCACTACGCCGACTTCGCCACGCAGATCTGCCGCGTCACCGGTCGCACCAAGCTGACCAAGCAAGACATGGAAGACGCGGGCACCAACCTGATTCACATCATTCTCAAAGGCTGCGGCATCAAGCCGGCCCTCTAGACGAAGCCACTTATGCCTTTCACGCTCACCGGTCTTTGCGAATTTCGTGAAGAAATACGCAAAAGCCGCTTCATCACCCTCGCCGCGCCAATCACCAGCCCACAGGACGCCCAGGCATTTTTCGAGCAACACAGCGACCTGAACGCCACGCACAACTGCTGGGCCTGGAAGCTGGCCGACCAATACCGCAGCAGTGACGACGGCGAACCCGGTGGCACTGCCGGGCGACCGATTCTGGCAGCTATCGAAGCCCAGGGTTTTGATCAGGTCGCCGTGTTGGTGATTCGCTGGTACGGCGGCATCCAACTGGGCACCGGCGGCCTCGCCCGTGCCTATGGCGGCGGTGCGAATAAATGCCTGCAGAATGCCGAGCGCCTCGAACTGATCAGCCGCGTGCCGTTGAGTTGCGCCTGTGGTTTCTCCGAGTTGAACCTGGTGAAACTGCGCGTGGCTGAACTCGGTGGCCTGGTGGTGGAGGAACACTTCACCGCCAACGGTGTGGAGCTGCAACTGGCACTGGGTGAAGCGCACATCGACACGCTCCAGGCGCAGCTTGCCGACCTGAGCCGTGGGCGTATCCTGCTGCAACGCTGAAACTGTTACTGTAATTTGCTGAATCCCCCTGAACCGCGACTCCAAAGGAAGCTTTTCATGTCTACGCCAAAAACCGCACTGATCATCGGCGCCTCGCGCGGGCTGGGCCTTGGCTTGGTCAAGCAACTGCTCCAGGACGGCTGGGACGTAACCGCCACCGTACGTGATCCGAGCAAGGCCGATGCCCTGAAAGCCGTGGGCCCGGTACAGATCGAAAAACTCGACATGGACGATCAGCAAGCCGTGATCGCCCTGGCCCAGCGCCTCAAAGAGCGCACCTTCGACCTGCTCTTCGTCAACGCCGGCGTCAAAGGTCCGGCCAACCAGGAACCTGGCCACGCCACCCTGGCGGAAGTCGGTCAACTGTTTTTCACCAACGCCGTGGCGCCGATCAACCTGGCCCAGCGCTTTGTCGGACAGATCCGCAAAGACAGCGGCGTGCTCGCATTCATGAGTTCGGTGCTGGGCAGCGTGACCATCCCCGACGGCTCGGACCTGGCGCTGTACAAGGCCAGCAAGGCCGCGCTCAACTCCATGACCAACAGCTTCATCACACAACTGGGCGACCACAAGCTCACCGTGCTGTCGCTGCACCCAGGCTGGGTAAAGACCGACATGGGCGGCGAAAACGCGCACATTGATGTCGACACCAGCGTGCGCGGCCTGGTGGATCAGGTAAATGCCTACACCGGTAAAGGCGGCCACCACTTCGTGGACTACAAAGGCGACACCATCGCCTGGTAAACACCCCATTGATAGCGTCTTTTTCCTACGAGTAGACCAGATCCCGAACTACACGTAATCTACCCAGCTCGCCCTCACGGGCGACCCTGGATCAGCAGACAGGGCAACACTGAGCTGGCAAACCTGAACCCATCATTCAGAGGAGCCGGCCAATGCCTGCGACCCGTATCTGGTTAAAAAACCCCCTCGCGATTTTCACTGCCAATGGCCTCGATGCCCGTGGCGGCCTGGTGCTGCAAGACGGTGTGATCACCGAAGTGCTGGCCCAGGGGCAAGCACCCGCACAGCCCTGTGCCGAGGTGTTCGATGCCCGCGAGCATGTGGTCCTGCCGGGGTTGATCAACACCCACCATCACTTCTATCAGACCCTCACCCGCGCCTGGGCGCCAGTGGTCAACCAGCCGTTGTTTCCCTGGCTGAAAACCCTGTACCCGGTGTGGGCGCGGCTGACCCCGGAAAAGCTCGCCCTGGCCACCAAGGTTGCACTGGCTGAGTTGCTGCTCTCCGGCTGCACCACCGCGGCCGACCACCACTATCTGTTCCCCGACGGCCTGGAAAATGCCATCGATGTGCAAGTGGAAAGTGTGCGCGAACTGGGCATGCGCGCGATGCTCACCCGAGGCTCCATGAGCCTGGGCGAAGCCGACGGTGGCCTGCCGCCGCAACAGACCGTGCAACAAGGCCAAGTGATCCTCGACGACAGCCAGCGCTTGATCCACGAATACCACGAGCGTGGCGACGGCGCGCAGATCCAGATCGCGCTGGCGCCCTGCTCGCCGTTCTCCGTCACCCCGCAAATCATGCAAGCCAGCGCCGAACTGGCCAACAGCCTCGACGTGCGCCTGCACACCCACTTGGCGGAAACCCTCGACGAAGAAGATTTCTGCCTGCAACGCTTCGGCCTGCGGACCGTGGATTACCTCGACAGCGTCGGCTGGCTTGGCCCACGCACCTGGCTGGCCCATGGCATTCATTTCAACCCGGATGAAATTGCCCGCCTCGGCGCCGCCGGTACCGGGATCTGCCACTGCCCAAGCTCGAATATGCGCCTGGCGTCCGGCATCTGTCCGACCCTCGACCTGCTGGCTGCCGGCGCGCCGATCGGCCTGGGCGTGGACGGTTCCGCCTCCAACGACGCGTCGAACATGATCCTCGAAACCCGCCAGGCCCTGTACATCCAGCGCCTGCGTTACGGCGCGGAAAAAATCACCCCGCAAGGCGTGCTCGGTTGGGCTACCAAAGGTTCGGCGCAGTTGCTGGGGCGTACGGATATTGGTGAGTTGGCCGTCGGCAAACAGGCCGACCTGGCGCTGTTCAAGCTCGATGAGCTGCGGTTCTCCGGCAGCCATGATCCGATTTCGGCGCTGCTGCTGTGTGGTGCGGATCGGGCAGACCGGGTGATGGTAGGGGGCAAATGGCGGGTCATTGATGGCCAGGTGGAAGGGCTGGACCTGAAAGGCTTGATCGCCGACCACACCCAGGCAGCCCGACAACTGATCGCCGGAACCTAAGCAAACACACTTCAAAAGGTGGGCGAGGGTTTGACCTCTCCCACACCTTTATCTGCTGTGTTCCTACAACCCCAGCAGAGACAACATGATAAACGTCGCAAACAACACAAAATGGGTCATCCCTTCGATGGCATTGGTTTCGCCATCGTTGAGGTTGATCGCGCTGACAATCAACGTGATAAACACCATCACGGTTTGCACTGGCGTCATCGCCATCTGGAACGGCTGGCCAGTGTAGAGCGCCATCGCCTCCATCACCGGCACTGTCAAAATCACCGTCGACAACGACGCACCCAGCGCAATGTTCACCACTGACTGCATGCGATTGGCCAATGCAGCGCGCAACGCTGTCAGGATTTCCGGTGCTGCCGAGATCGCCGCGACCACAATCGCCGTGATCACTGGCGGTGCGCCCGTGCCTTCCAGACCCAGGTCGAGGGTTTTGGACATCACCTCGGCCAGCGCGCCAATCACAATCACGCCAAACACCAGCGTGCCAATGGAGAACGCCAGGTTCACCGGCGGCGTCTGCTCCTCTTCCGGCAGTTTCTTGCGGCGTTTTTCCGGGTAGCTGTAGCTGAAGAAATAACTGTGAGGCCCCACCTGCATGCGCAGGAACAGGGTATAGAGCACCACCATCGCGCCAATGGTGAAGGCTGAGTAAATTTTCCAGTCGGCTTCGGGGATAAATTCCGGCACCACCATCGACACGCCCATGGCCGTCAGGATCATCACGCTGTAGGTACGCGCCGAGTCATCGTTGTAGGACTGCTCGCCATGTTTGATGCCGCCCATCAACGCGGCCAGGCCGAGGATGCCGTTGATATCCAGCATTACCGCGGAGTAAATGGTGTCACGCACCAAGGTGGGCGACGGCTCGTTGCTCATCATGATCGCCAGGATCACCACTTCCACCAGCACGGCGGCCAGGGTCAGGATCATCGTGCCGTAAGGGTCGCCGACTTTTTCCGCCAATTGCTCGGCGTGATGGGCCACACGCATAGACGCCACCACGATAAAACCGATCAGCGCCACGCCTGCCAGCAGCGCGACCATTTGCCCGCTGTGCAGCATCCAGTGCTCCAGCGGGTAGGCGGCGATGGCAGCAATCAGCGCCAACAGCATGAATTTTTCTTGCTTGAGAGAGGAGAGCATTCGGGGCCTTTTCGTACAGCAAATCAGTCATTGATGGGGTACAGACTGCGCCACGCTGCTAACGTTTCGTTACACCTTAGTTCAGAACTCTATTGCGTGAATTAAACGAATACTCTCCTGCCGGTCAGGTTTTACCGATTATTTCAGCCATGACCTGTAGAATGCGCCCATTGCACCTGATGAGAATTTAGACATGTACGATTGGCTCAACGCCCTGCCCAAGGCTGAACTGCACCTGCACCTGGAAGGCTCGCTGGAGCCTGAGCTGCTGTTCGCCCTGGCCGAGCGCAACAAGATTGCGCTGCCATGGAACGACGTCGAAACCCTGCGCAAGGCCTACGCCTTCAACAACCTGCAAGAGTTTCTCGACCTGTATTACAAGGGCGCCGATGTGCTGCGCACCTCCCAGGACTTCTACGACCTGACCTGGGCCTACCTGCTGCGCTGCAAAGAACAGAACGTGATCCACACCGAACCCTTCTTCGACCCGCAAACCCACACCGACCGTGGCGTACCGTTCGAAGTCGTGCTCAACGGCATCGCTGCTGCACTCAAAGATGGCGAGCAGCAACTGGGCATCACCAGCGGCTTGATCCTCAGCTTCCTGCGCCACCTGAGCGAAGACGAAGCGCAGAAAACCCTCGACCAGGCGCTGCCGTTCCGTGACGCGTTCGTGGCCGTGGGCCTGGACAGCTCCGAGATGGGCCACCCGCCGAGCAAGTTCCAGCGGGTGTTCGATCGGGCCCGTCATGAAGGCTTCCTCACCGTTGCCCACGCCGGCGAAGAAGGCCCACCGGAGTACATCTGGGAAGCCATCGACCTGCTGAAAATCCAGCGAATCGACCACGGTGTGCGCGCCATCGAAGACGAGCGCCTGATGCAGCGCATCATCGACGAGCAGATCCCGCTGACCGTGTGCCCACTGTCCAACACCAAGCTTTGCGTGTTCGACGACATGGCCCAGCACAACATCCTCGACATGCTGGAACGTGGTGTGAAGGTGACCGTGAACTCCGATGACCCGGCGTACTTTGGTGGTTATGTCACCGAGAACTTCCACGCGCTGTACACCTCTCTGGGCATGACCCAGGACCAGGCCAAACGTCTGGCGCAGAACAGCCTGGATGCGCGACTCGTAAAGCCGTGACGTAAGCAAATGTGGGAGTGAGCGCCTGTGACGAGGGCGTTTGCTCCTACAGCGCAGCCAATCGGGCGATTTCCGCCACCCCGACGTCGTTGACCACCACGGCCCGGGCCTCGTTGACCAGGCTGATCCAGTTCGATTGCAGGAACAACTGCAACAGCCCCGCGCCCAACGCGCCACCCAGGTGCGGTTGCTGCTGGCTCCAATCGAAACAGTCGCACACCAGCGGTGATGCCAGGGCTTGAGTAAAAATACCCAGGCCCGCCAATTGCTGCACACCCTTGACCGTGACTTCAATGCGTTGCTCGCGACGCTCGATCCACCCCGCCACCAACATCCGTTCATACAGCCCCGCCGCCAGCTCACCGCCGAGGTGACCCCGGCACAACCGAACATGGCGCAGCAATGGTGGCGCCACCAACGCCAAGGGTGGAGCATCCGGCGAACTGCGTATTGCGCTGGCCAGGGTGGTACTGGCCAAGGCATCGATGGCGACGCTCACGTCGACAGCCGCCACGCGGAACAGCCGTTTACCGCGCCGGGCTTCGATCCGTAGCAAACCACTCCCAGTCAGCCGTGCCAGATGCGCATTGGCCGAGGCCGGCGACAGCCCGGCAAGCGTAGCCAGTTCCTCAGAGGACTTGGCCGAGCCGTCCATCAGGGACCAGAGCATGGCGGTGCGTTTTGGCTCAGCGAGCAAGCTGGCGATCTGACTGATGCATGGTGCCTCTTCCATCGATTCACTCCCTGTCGACTTATTTTTGTACTGCGGTTGGCGCCAAAGTATAGGGGCGTAAACCGGCAGTTCCTTAGCGTCTTACAGCGCGAATAGGGACAGCATCTGAGTGAAATTTCCTTGTGTGATGGAGGCTATTTACCTAGCGCCTAATCGCTCCGGCAATTGAGCGGTCAATGTCGCACAGCGAGACACGAGCATTTCTCGCAACAGGTTGATGGGTTTGCTCAACTGCGCGCGATGCGCGCACAACAGATTGAGCGGTGTGCGCTCGCCGCGCAGCTCCGGCAGGATCAGGCGCAGGCGCCCGGCCAGCACGTCGGTGCTCACATCCAGCCAGGATTTATAGGCAATGCCTACACCGGCGACGGCCCAGCGGCGCACCACGTCGGCATCGTCGCTGAAGCGGTCGCCACTGACCGTCAGGCTGACGTCGCGCTTGCCGTCGTGAAAGGTCCAGTGGTCATGCACGCGACCGCCGAGCATATACAGCAGGCAATTGTGCTGGGCCAATTGCTCCAGATGTCGCGGTTCACCGTGGCGTGCGAGGTAACTGGGCGCCGCGCACAGCACACGAACGTTGTGCGGCGCGACGGGCAGTGCAACCAGGCTGGAATCCTCGGGTTCGCCATAGCGCAGGGCAATGTCCACCGGCTGGCGAAACAGGTCGGCAATCCGGTCACCCAACAACAGGCGCACGGTGAGCTGCGGGTACTCACGCTGGAATTCGTCCAACCACGGCAGCAGTTGGTTGCGGCCAAAATCCGAGGGGGCCGACAGTTGCAGCACACCGCTGACATGGTCCTGGCCGCTGGCCAACAGGCGCCGCCCTTCATCCAGAGAACTCAACGCGGCGCGGGCATACTCCAGAAAGCCTTCACCTTCGGCCGTCAGGCGCAGGCTGCGGGTGGAGCGCGCCAGCAAACGTGTGCCCAACTGTTGCTCGATACGCTTGAGTGCCGCGCTGGCCACGGCGGGCGACAAGTCCATCACCCGCGCCGCCGCCGACAAACTGCCCAGGTCGGCCGCACGCACAAACAACTGCAAATCATCAAAGCGCAGCATGCTCCCCCCGATTATCAAAATTCTATTGAAACAGAGTGCTGTTTTAGCGGCTTTTATGTTCTTGGGAAATAACCAATTATTTGCCTATCCCGTTCACCTGCTGTTTTGGAGCCCCCATGAAAGCCATTGCCTACTACGCATCACTGCCCATCACCGATGAAAAATCCCTGCAAGACATCGAATTGCCGGAGCCCGTCGCCGGCCCCCGCGACCTGCTGGTGGAAGTCAAAGCCATCTCGGTGAACCCGGTGGATACCAAGGTGCGCCAGAACGTCGCCCCGGAAAACGGCGCCGCCAAGGTGCTCGGATGGGACGTCGCAGGTGTGGTCAAGGCGGTCGGCAGTGACGTGAGCCTGTTCAAGGTCGGCGACAAGGTGTTCTACGCCGGCTCCCTGGTACTCCCAGGCGGCAACAGTGAACTGCACACCGTGGACGAGCGTATCGTCGGCCATATGCCCAAGAGCCTGGGCTTTGCCGAAGCCGCCGCGCTGCCGCTGACCGCCATCACCGCTTGGGAACTGCTGTTCGAGCGCCTGCAAGTGCGTGAGGGTAAAGACGACGAAGGCCAGAGCCTGCTCATCGTCGGCGCTGCCGGTGGCGTCGGTTCGATCCTGACCCAACTGGCCAGCCAGCTCACCGCATTGAAAGTGATCGGTACCGCCTCGCGCCCGGAGACACAGGCATGGGCCAAGGCGCTCGGCGCCGATCTGGTGATCGACCACAGCCAACCGCTGAGCGAAGCGCTGAAACACGCCGGCCACCCGCAGGTGACCCACGTTGCCAGCCTGACCCAGACCGACCATCACCTGGATCAACTGGTAGAAGCCCTACAGCCCCAGGGCAAACTGGCACTGATCGACGACCCCAAGGCATTGGACGTGAGCAAGCTCAAGCGCAAGAGCCTGTCGTTGCATTGGGAGTTCATGTACACGCGCTCGATGTTCGAGACGCCAGACATGATTGAGCAACACAACCTGCTCAATCGGGTGGCCGAGCTGATCGACGCCGGCACCCTGGAAACCACGGTGGGCGAGCACTTCGGTGTGATCAATGCAGCGAACCTGCGTCGAGCCCACGCCCTGCTGGAAAGCGGCAAGGCCAAGGGCAAGATCGTGCTGGAAGGCTTCTGAAATAAAGGCTGTCAGTGTCGTCCCTTATTCGTGTAAGTAATGGACGACACCGCTAGTCAGAGAGTTGATCTTTGTCATATTTGTGAGCGTATTCGGGTTTATATTGGCCGCCTTTGCCACGATTCTTTTACGTGAGGAAGTCAGCAATGAAGATCCTGATAAAAGCGTTAGCAAAATCCCAGTGGGAAGTTCGTCTGGACCAGAAGGCGATTACTTTTCACACTGAAGCCGAGGCACGCGCCTTTGCCGATACCCTGCAAGCGCGCATCCAGGCGCCCCACCGCTTTCCAATCAGCCAGCAACATTCCGCCGCTGGCTGACCCGCTCGTCAGACCTGCGCTTGCGCGGCTCTCGCCCGTTGCAGGCGCTGGGTCGACACGGCCACCGTCACAGCCAATACGCCGCACAGGCTGATGACCATCGCCATCGGCATGGCCGTGCCATCGTGCAACACCCCCACCAACGACGCCGCCCCCGCCGCCACACCAAACTGGATGCAGCCAAGCAATGCCGACGCACTGCCGGCCCGTGCGCCCTGCCCGCTCATGGCACAGGCTGAGGTATTGGGCAAAATGCAGCCCAGGCTGGCGATGCAGATAAACAGTGGCACCAGCAATGGCCACAGCGCATCAGTGCGCAACGCAGTGATGCCCAGCAGTGTCAGGCCTGCCAGCAGATACACCCACACCGAACGCGACAGCAAAAACGCCGGGCCACGCTTGGCCAGCAGGCGTGCGTTGAGCTGCGCCACCAGGATGAAGCCTGCGGCGTTGGAGCCAAACACCCAGCCGTAATGCTCGGCGGGCACGCCATACAGCTTGATAAACACGAACGGTGAACCGGCGATGTAGGCAAACATCCCGGCAATCGACAGCGCGCCGGTGAGGGCGTAGCCGAGGTAAACCCGGTCGGACAGCAACCCAAAGTAGCGGCGCAACGAGCCCGACAACGGCTGGCGCGGCTGATGGGCCGGGAAGGTCTCGGGCAGGCCGAATGCCACAGCAACGGCGGCCATCACACTGAAGATCGTCAACGCCAGGAAGATCGACTGCCAGCCCCACAACCCGACCATCACGCCGCCGGCCAGCGGCGCGAGGATGGGCGCCAGGCCGGTCACCAGCATCAATTGGGAAAACACTTTGGCCGAACCCACGGCGTCGCATTTGTCGCTGACCACCGCGCGGGAAATCACCATGCCGGCGCACCCGCCCAGGGCCTGCACGAAGCGGGCGCCGATCAGCCAATCCAGGGAGGGCGCGTAGGCGCAGGCGAAAGAGGCCAGGGTGAACAGGGTCACGCCGCTGAGCAGCGGCCCGCGTCGGCCGAAACGATCCGCCAGCGGGCCGTAGATCAATTGGCCAATGGCCAGGCCGGCGAAGTACACCGCCAGGGTCAGCTGGATGTGTTTTTCATCGGTGGCGAAGGCCGTGGCCATTGCCGGAAAGCCCGGCAGGTAAAAGTCGATCGCCAGCGGCGCGAAGGCGCTCAAGGCACCCAGGATCAGGATTATGCGAAGGTTCATCAGGCACCCAAGAGAGTCGGCAGCCCGACAGTCTAGCCGGGCCTGGGTGCCTTGAATATAACGATAGCTCGCTAACTATTAAAATCAGGCGAGCTTGGCGCTGTAGCCTTCCTCGGTGATCAGGCTGATCACCTTTTCGGCAGACAGACGGCTTTCCACGCCCACTTCCTTTGCCGCCAGATCGACCTTCACACTGGCCGCCGGGTCCTGGCTCTGCACCGCCTGGGTCACGGCCTTGACGCAATGGCCGCAGGTCATTCCTTCAACGCTGAATACTTGCATGACATGACTCCTTTGATGAGGTTGAAACCAGTCTCGACCTTGCCACGATGGCAAGGTCAAGTTCTGAAAAAATCGGCCGGGCTGGTATTCGGCGGCACTGTCGGCCAAGCTTGAGCCATCTTTGATTCATACCACGGAGCATTCGCCATGCGCTGGTCGTTTTTTGCCCTTGCCGGCTTGATGAGTT
Source organism: Pseudomonas sp. SR18 (assembly GCF_023701505.1). Taxonomy (NCBI): domain Bacteria; kingdom Pseudomonadati; phylum Pseudomonadota; class Gammaproteobacteria; order Pseudomonadales; family Pseudomonadaceae; genus Pseudomonas; species Pseudomonas sp. SR18. Next base: position 16,516 of record NZ_JAMQAU010000030.1, read on the forward strand.
TGTCTGCCGCTGCGCCCATGGCCAGTGCCGATCAAGACTATGCGGTGCTGATCATTTCCCGGGAGCGCCTGGAAGTGCTGACCAACTGCGAGATCGGCCTCTACCTGAATGACCAACTGGCCGGCCGGCTGTTCCAGGAACAGGCCACCTCCTTCAACCTGCCCGCTGGCGATGTGTCACTGCGCCTGAAGCTGCTGCCGGGCCAGGCGCCGGGCTGCCTGCCAGGCCTGCTCGCCCCGCCCGCGCAGAACATCAAGCTCAAGGCCGGTGATGTACGCAAGCTGCGCATTGCCCAAGGCCCGGACGGCATGTACCTCAAAGCCGCTGCATTGGACTACTGAAGGCGCTTGACCTTACCCACAGGTCAAGGTTGATCCTAGGGGCAACTTCTCCTGGAGGACTGCCCCATGAATGGATCCAACACCTTTGATCTGCCCATCAGCGGCATGACCTGCGCCAGTTGCGCCGGGCGTGTCGAGCGTGCGCTGGGCAAGGTGCCGGGGGTGCAAAGCGTCAGCGTCAACCTGGCCAATGAGCGTGCCCACGTTCAAGTGCAGGGCCAGATGGACCCCGCCGTGCTGATCGCTGCCGTCGACAAGGCCGGTTACAGCGCGAGCCTGCCCCAAAGCGAAATAGCCACCGAGACCGATCAAGCCCAGCGCCTGCACCGCGAGCGTTGGTCGCTGCTGCTGGCGATTGCGCTGGCCCTGCCGTTGGTGCTGCCGATGCTGGTAGAGCCCTTCGGCCTGCACTGGATGCTCCCGGCCTGGGTGCAATTCGCCCTCGCCACCCCCGTGCAATTCATCTTTGGTGCGCGCTTCTATAAAGCCGCCTGGAAAGCTGTGCGCGCCGGTGCCGGCAATATGGACTTGCTGGTGGCCATCGGCACCAGCGCCGGTTATGGCCTGAGTATTTACGAATGGCTCACCGCCCAGGCTGGAATGGCGCCGCACCTGTACTTTGAAGCATCGGCGGTGGTGATCGCCCTGGTGCTGCTGGGCAAATACCTGGAAAGCCGCGCCAAACGCCAGACCGCGAGTGCCATCCGGGCCCTGGAGGCCTTGCGCCCTGAACGCGCCCTGCGTGTACAGGATGGGCGCGAAGAGGATGTCGCGATCAGCGCGCTGCAGCTCAATGACCAGGTGCTGGTCAAACCCGGCGAGCGTTTCCCGGTGGACGGTGAAGTGATCGAAGGCCAAAGCCATGCCGACGAGGCGCTGATCAGCGGCGAAAGCCTGCCGGTACCCAAACAACCCGGCGATAACGTCACCGGCGGCGCCATCAATGGTGAAGGTCGCCTGCTGGTGCGCACCACCGCCCTTGGCGCTGAAAGTGTGTTGGCACGCATCATCCGCCTGGTGGAAGAAGCCCAGGCCGCCAAGGCGCCGATTCAGAAACTGGTGGATAAAGTCAGCCAGGTCTTCGTCCCCGCCGTACTGGTACTGGCGTTGCTCACGCTGGTGGGTTGGTGGCTGTACGGCGCGTCGCTGGAAACGGCGATTATCAACGCCGTGGCGGTGCTGGTGATCGCCTGCCCTTGCGCCCTCGGGCTGGCCACGCCGACTGCAATCATGGCCGGCACGGGTGTTGCCGCCCGCTATGGCATCCTGATCAAAGACGCCGAAGCCCTGGAACGCGCCCATGAGGTGAGCGCCGTGGTCTTCGACAAGACCGGCACGCTCACCTCCGGTACGCCAAAGATCGCGCACCTGGTCGCGGTGGATGGCAATCAAGCCGTGCTGCTGCAACAGGCCGGCGCGCTGCAACGTGGCAGCGAACATCCGCTGGCCAAGGCCGTGCTGGATGCCTGCAACGAACAAGGGCTGAAGGTGGCGGATGTGAGCGCCAGCCAATCCCTGACCGGGCGTGGTATTGCAGGCACCCTTGACGGCCGGCCATTGGCTCTGGGCAATCGCCGCCTGCTGGAGGAAAGCGGCTTGAGCGCGGGGGACCTGGCAGGCTCCGCCAACGACTGGGAAGCCGAAGGCCGCACCTTGTCCTGGCTGATCGAACAGGGCCCGCAACCGCGCGTGCTCGGGCTGTTCGCCTTTGGCGACACCCTCAAGCCCGGTGCGTTGGCAGCCGTTGAGCAACTCAAGGCCCGGCACATCAGCAGCCATTTACTGACCGGCGACAATCGCGGCAGCGCCCGCGTGGTCGCGCAAGCGTTGGGCATCGACGATGTGCACGCCGAAGTACTGCCCGCCGATAAGGCCGCCACCGTCGCCGCGCTTAAAAAAACCGGCGTAGTGGCGATGGTCGGTGACGGCATCAACGACGCCCCGGCCCTGGCTGCCGCCGATATCGGCATCGCCATGGGCGGCGGCACCGACGTGGCCATGCACGCCGCCGGGATCACCCTGATGCGCGGCGACCCGCGCCTGGTGCCGGCCGCCCTGGAGATCAGCCGCAAGACCTATGCAAAAATCCGCCAGAACCTGTTCTGGGCCTTTGTGTATAACTTGATCGGTATCCCCCTGGCCGCATTCGGCCTGCTCAACCCGGTGCTGGCGGGCGCGGCCATGGCCTTGTCCAGCGTCAGCGTGGTGAGCAATGCTCTGCTGTTGAAAACCTGGAAACCCAAGGACCTGGAGGATCAACGCCCATGAACATCGGCCAAGCCGCTCGCCAAAGCGGGCTGAGCGCGAAGATGATTCGCTACTACGAATCCATCGGCCTGCTCAAAGCCGCCCACCGCACGGACAGCGGCTACCGTGTGTACGGCCCGCAGGATTTGCACACGTTGGCGTTTATCAAACGCTCGCGGGATCTGGGGTTTTCATTGGAGGAGGTCGGCAAGCTGCTGACCCTGTGGCAGGACCGGCAACGGGCCAGCGCCGACGTGAAGGCCCTGGCCCGCCAGCACATTGACGAGTTGAACCACAAGATTCGCGAGCTGGAGCAACTGCGCGATACCTTGCAGGACCTGATGGAGCACTGCCAGGGCGATCATCGACCGGACTGTCCGATACTCAAAGAGTTGGCAGCGGGAAACTGCTGCGGCTGACAGGCTGTGCAAAAATCATTGTGGGAGGGGGCTTGCTCCCGATGGCGGTGGCTCAGTTAAAGATACTGAGACTGACCCACTGCTATCGGAGCATAGTTATCTACACAACTCTCAAAGGCTTATACATAACTCTGTGGTGAGCGGGCTTGTCCCGCGCTGGGCTGCGCAGCAGCCCCAAAACCAGGCAACTTGGTTTTTCTGAAAAAACGCGGTGGCTTTGATGG
>NZ_JAMQAU010000031.1:0-18438 GCF_023701505.1 Pseudomonas sp. SR18
TCGACTTGGTCTACGACCGACAATTTAAAAGCTAGCGTGTAATCGCGTTGGCTGCGCCTTTTTCTCGTATCCATTGAGTCCTCCTGAACAAAGGTCAGAAGGTGTAAACCTTATTCAGGACGGGACATTCCAAATAAAAAAGCCCCGGTAATCCGGGGCTTTTTGTTTAGAGCGTGGAACGTACTCGCCACAACTCGGGGAACAACACCGTGTCGAGCATCTTGCGCAAATACCCCACCCCTTCCGTGCCGCCGGTGCCCGGCTGGAAGCCGATGATGCGCTCAACCGTGGTCACATGGCGGAAGCGCCACTGGCGGAACGAGTCTTCCAGGTCAATGAACTTCTCGGCCAACTGATACAAGTCCCAATACCGGTTCGGATCGCGATACACCTCGCGCCACGCCGCCTCCACCGACTCGTCGTGCACGGTCGCTGCGGTCGGGTCACGCTCGGCACGTTTCGGATCAATCGCCAGGCCCGCCTTGATCATCAGGTTGATCGCTTCGTCATACAGCGACGGCGTGGCAATCGCCACTTTCAACTCGTTCAACAGCTCCGGCCGATGGGCATGGGGCCGCAACAGCGCCGCGCTTTTATTGCCGAGGATAAATTCGATCTCACGGTACTGGAACGACTGGAACCCGGACGATTGCCCCAGGAACGGGCGGATCGCCTTGTATTCCGACGGGGTCATGGTCGCCAGCACGGCCCACGCATGAACCAGTTGGTCAAAGATCCGCGACACCCGCGCCAGCATCTTGAACGCCGGCGGCAACTCGCCCAGGCGCACATGTTCGCGGGCAGCCTTGAGTTCGTGGAGCATCAGTTTCATCCACAGCTCAGAAGTCTGGTGCTGGATGATGAAGAGCATTTCGTTGTGGTCTGGCGACAGCGGGTGCTGGGCGCTGAGGACTTTGCCCAGGTCCAGGTAATCGCCGTAACTCATGGACTCGGAAAAATTCAGTTCGGCGTTATGCCATTCTTCCGGCGGTTGGTAATCAGCAGAAAAGGGACATTGGCTCATCGCGTGGGCTCCTTGAGCGGGCGGAGAATGGCGCGGACCGGGCTGGCGTCCAGGTTGGCAAAGCGTAGCGGCAGTGCGATCAGTTCATAGTCGCCCTCCGGTACGTCATCGAGCACGATGCCTTCGAGAATCGCCATGCCATGCCGGGCTACGGCGTTATGGGAATCCATGGTCTTGGACTGTTGCGGGTCCAGCGAGGGCGTGTCGATACCGATCAAGCGCACGCCGAGGCTGGCGAGCAGCTCAATGGTTTGCGGCGCGATGGCGGTGAAGTCCGAGTCCCACTCAGTCAGTGGCGCTTGTGGATAAGTGCGCAGCAACACCCGCTCCGGCAGGTTATCCACACGGCCTTCCAGTTGATGCGGTTGCACCAACGCGCCGCTGGCGAGGCAATGCAGCACCCGGCATGGGCCCATATACACGTCCAACGACACCTCGCCAATTGGTGCGCCGTCTGCGCTGTAGTGCAGCGGTGCGTCCACGTGGGCGCCGGTGTGCGGCGACAAGGTAATGCGCCCCACATTCACCGGGCACTCCGGGCCAAACTGCCAGACGCGCTCTTCCTGGAACGGCGTATCACCCGGCCAGGTCGGGGTCGCCGTACTCAAGGGTGGGCTGATGTCCCACCACGTTTTTATTGGGTTCATTTGAAGGCTCTCGGCGGTTACTGAAGTGAATGATACGAGGGCCAGCTGTGAATTTTCTTGCGAATTCTGGCGCGAGGCGGGAAATCTTTCGCACTTACTGCGAGGAAATCGCCTCTTTACGCTCAGAAGTGTCGCCTGGCCACAGTGGAGCTGCCACCAGGGATTAATGATTGACCTCGCTGTACCAGTAGAACCGTATTCACCTGCGCTTCTGGGCATCCCGATGTCGAGTTCAGACCACTGGCACAACGCTCAAGGCCTTAGGGTGCATCTTTCCATTCCCTGCCTCGGAGCCATCATGTCCAAGCCCATCACCGTACTGCGCGACACCCATCCCCTGCCGGTCCTGGATGCCTGCAAATGGGAGAAACTGGAAGGCGACCCGCACACCGTCAACCTCAACGCCTACACCAGCGAAGACGGCAGCAAGATCATGGGCACCTGGATCTGCACCCCAGGCAAGTGGTACGTGGACTACGTGAAATGGGAATACTGCCACTTCCAGGAAGGCTACTGCATCATCACTCCTGAAGGGATGGAGCCGATCCATTTGCGGGCTGGGGATATCTTCGTGGTAGAGCCGGGGATGAAGGGGACGTGGGAAGTGGTTGAGACAGTGCGTAAGTATTTTGTGTTTGCCTGATTTGCGGTGCACCGATTGGTTGGGGTAAGCCACTTATCAGCGGTGCACTCGCTTTGTGCGGTGAGCGGATTTGCCCCGCGCTGGGCAAGCCCGCTCACCACAATGCTCGCCCCCGAATGCCCTTACTTTGGCTTGCGATAGCTGTTGATGATCGCCGAGAAGTCCTTGCCCCCCTCCCCACGCTGGCTCATCGATTGGTACAACTGCTGGGCCACAGCCCCCAGGATCACCGGCTGTTTCGCCTGACGTGCCGCCTCGGTAGCCAGGCCCAAATCCTTGAGCATCAGGTCGGCACCAAACCCGCCGGTATAACCCCGGGATGACGGCGCGGTTTCAATCACGCCCGGCCATGGGTTGTAGGTGTCCGAACTCCAGCAGCGTCCGGTGGAGCTGTTGATGATCCCGGCCAGCACTTGAGTGTCGATGCCCAGCGCATCGCCCAGCGCCATGGCTTCGCTGACGCCGACCATGCTGATGCCCAGCAGCAGGTTGTTGCAGATTTTGGCGATTTGCCCGGTGCCCACAGCGCCACAGTGCACAATGTTGCGCCCCATCTGCGCCAGCACCGGTTGCAGGGTGGCGAACAGTTCCGGGGTGGCGCCAACCATGAACGTCAAGGTCCCGGCTTGTGCACCACCGGTGCCACCGGAGACCGGCGCGTCTGCCATCACCACGCCTTGCCTGGCCGCCGCCGCCGCCACATCGCGGGCGGTCTGCGGGTCGATGGTGCTGCAATCCACGGCAGGTACGCCATTGCCGATCCCGGCTAATACACCGTCTTCATTCAGCCACACGCTGCGCACATGGGCGGCAGCGGGTAGCATGGTAATCACCAGTTCAGCGCCTTGGGCCGCATCACGCGGCGAGTCGCTGATGCTGCCGCCCAGCTCGGCGAGTTCCTTGAGTACCGTCTGGTTCAGGTCGAACAGATTCAGCGCGTGGCCAGCCTTGATCAGGTTGCGAGCCATGGGCGCGCCCATGTTGCCCAGGCCGATAAATGCAATCTTCATGGTCGTCTCCCGGAATCAGCGCAGGTTGATGGTGGTGTTCACGCCATCGTTGACCGTGTCGTCATCGAACCAGCGGCTGGTGACGGTTTTGGTCTGGGTATAGAACTGCACCACTTGCTTGCCGTACGGACCGAGGTCGCCAAGTTTGGAGCCACGGGAGCCAGTGAAGCTGAAGAACGGTACCGGCACTGGGATCGGGATGTTGATGCCGACTTGGCCTACATCGATTTCACTCTGGAACTTACGCGCCGCTGCACCGCTTTGGGTGAACAGGCCTGTCCCGTTGCCGAACGGGTTGGCGTTAACCAGTGCGATGGCCTGGTCGAGGGTGTCGACTTCCAGCACTACCAGCACCGGGCCGAAGATTTCCTGGGTGTAGATCTGCATATCGGTGGTCACACCGGAGAACAGGGTCGGGCCGACAAAGTTGCCTTGCTCGAAGCCCGGTACCTGGATGTCACGGCCGTCCAGCTCCAACTTGGCGCCTTCTTTCACACCGCTTTCGATCAACTCCAGGATGCGGGCCTTGGCACGCTTGGAAATCACCGGGCCTACATCAGTCCCGGCTTCACTGCCGGCATTGACCTTGAGTTTCAGCGCCAGCGCCTTGAGGTCCGGCAGCCACTGCTTGGCCGCTCCCACCAGCACCACCACCGAGGTGGCCATGCAACGCTGGCCCGCTGCGCCGAAACCGGCACCGACCAAAGCATTGAGGGTATGTTCGCGGTTGGCATCCGGCAGCACCACGGCGTGGTTCTTGGCGCCCATCATCGATTGCACGCGCTTGCCGTGCTTGCCGGCCAAGTCGTAGACATGCGTGCCGACGGCAGTGGAACCCACAAAGGACACGGCCTTGATGTCTTTATGGGTGCACAGTGCATCCACTACATCCTTGCCGCCGTGCACCACGTTGAGCACCCCTGGCGGCACACCGGCTTCCAGCGCCAGTTCTACCAGCAACAGGGTCGACAGCGGGTCTTGCTCGGAAGGCTTGAGTACGAAGGTGTTACCGCAGGCGATGGCCATCGGGAACATCCACAGTGGGATCATCGCCGGGAAGTTGAAGGGGGTAATACCGGCGCATACGCCGATGGGTTGGCGCAGGGTGTAGGTGTCGACGCCGCCCGCGACGTTTTCAGCGAATTCGCCCATCTGCAAAGTACCGATGGAGCACGCATGCTCGACCACTTCCAGGCCACGGAAAATATCGCCCTCGGCATCGGCAATGGTCTTGCCCTGCTCGGCGCTGAGGACTACGGCGATGCGCTTGGAATGTTCACGAATGAGGGCTTGCAGCTTGAGCATGATGCGCATGCGTGCGCCGATCGGCGTCAGCTTCCAGGTCTGGAAGGCGCGATGGGCGGCGTCGATGGCGGCGTTGACTTCATCGGCCGTGGCGAACGGGACTTTCGCCAGCACCTCTTGGGTGGCCGGGTTGACGATGTCTTGCCATTGGGAGGTCTTGGACTCGACCCACTCGCCATTGATCAGCAACTTGACCTGTTTAACGGAAATATCGGCAGATGCGTTCATGTGGTCTCCAACTCTTATATTTATATAGAGACAAGGCGCGTGGATCGCCTTGAAGAATGAGGCGTTCGGACTGTTTTTGGAGTATAGATGTGCAAATCTCTAATAAGAACGCACATAAAAGCCGGTCCAATATGCAAAAAAACATCACATCATTGGGCTCCCTGAACTGGGACGACCTGAAGTTTTTCCTCGAAGTGGCCCGCACCCGCAAGGCCAGCGTCGCCGCCAAACGCCTGGCGGTGGACTACACCACCGTGTCGCGGCGCATCAGTTCGCTGGAAGTGTCCCTCGGCACGTTGCTGTTCGAAAAATCCCGGACCAACGGCTTTGTCCTCACCCCAGAAGGCCAGCGCCTGCTGGGTTACGCCGAGTCCATCGAAAGCACCTTGCACATGGCCTGCGAGCAAGTCTCCGGCTCAGGCGTGGCGCTGTCCGGTCACGTGCGCATGGGCTGCACCGAAGGCTTTGGCAGCTTCTTCGTGACCCCGCAGTTGAGCCATTTCGTCGACACCTACCCGGCCATCTCGGTCGACATCCTGCCCCTGCCCCACTTCATCAGCCTGTCCAAGCGCGAAGCCGACATCGTCATCGCCCTGGAACGCCCGGAACATGGGCCGTATGTGTGCTGCAAACTGTGCGACTACAAATTGCAGCTGTACGCGACCCAGGACTACCTCGACCAACACCCGCCCATCAGCAAACCGGCGGATTTGGCCGAGCATCCGTTTATCAGCTATGTGGATGACCTGGCGTTCAGCTCGGAGCTGCTGTACCTCGCGAACGTAGTGCCCGGCGCCAGCGCGAGCCTGCGCAGTACCAGCGTGATTGCGCAGTACGTCGCGGCGCAGCAAGGCCGGTCGATGGCGATATTGCCGTGCTTTTTGGCGGCGCAGGATCCACGGTTGTTGCCGGTGCTGGGGGAGCAGATTGCGATTACGCGGCAGTTCTGGATGTATTGCCGGGAGGACTTGCGCAAGCTGAAACGGATTACGTTGTTGTGGGACTACATCCGGGAAGTGACGGAGCAGAACCAGGGGTTGTTGATGGGGGAGACGCGGGAGATCAGGTTTGCGGATTAAAGGGCCAGTAACGACGATTCCCTTTAAATTGCAGGACGTTTCCTAGAGAATCTCCGGCCTATTGCGCCTTAGGGTTCGAGTGACTAGCCTCCGGACTTCGCTGAAAAAACAGCGAACGGGTTTAGCGACCCGAACCCGGACACAGCCTCCAACGACAGCAGCTTCCTGCTCGTCGTTTTCGTGTTATGGCGGCTGTGCGTGGGAGACCTTCGGGTCTGCCGGGTCCTGGGTCCGGTTCGCTAACCTGCGTACAGCTGCCACCCCTTCATGTTTAGCGACATGAGTGGGTGGTTCCTAAAACTCCCAGGTAGACATCATGACTAAAATCGTCCCCGATCCACCGCTTTCCTCCATCATCACCGTCGGCGTCGTCACCTTCGGCGACTACAGCGAAAACCAAAAACCCCTATTCCGCGTCAACGCCGGCATGCCCATCGGCGAAGCGCTGGAACATGCCTCCACCCTGCTGTTCTACTCCAAGAAACTCGCAATGGATGCCGCCATGGACGTGCGCGGCGAACACTATGCGTGGGCTGCGCATTATCTGTGTGAGATGAGCAAGGCGGTGGTGGATGACTTGAGCCAGGCGATGACGCCCCGCGGTTAAATGTGGGAGGGGGCTTGCCCCCGATAGCGGAGTGTCAGATCAAATGTACAGGCTGACACACTGCTATCGGGGGCAAGCCCCCTCCCACACTTTGATTGCATTTCAAGTTGAGAGGGGTGAGGCGACTCAGTCCGCGATGACCACAATCGATACCCGACGATTCTCCGTACGCCCCGCCGCCGTGGTGTTGGACGCCACGGGCTCGGCGCTGCCCAACCCGCGCAGTTGGATGTTTTCTTCTTTCATGCCCACGCCTTGCAGCACCGTGGCCACGCTTTTGGCGCGGCGCAAGGAAAGTTGTTGGTTGTAGATTTCCTTGCCCGATGCATCGGTGTGGCCGTCGACGCGCACGCGTTCGATGCCCACGCCCAGCAGGGCTTTGCCGATGCGTTGGACGATGTCAGTGCTGGGCTGGTTGAGGGTTTCGACGTCGCTGCCGAACAGTACTTTGCCCGACAGGCCGAATGCCCAGCCGTCGTCGGTGAGTTCGAAGCCTTGCTGTTTAAGGACCGCGACCTGCGCCGGGGTCAGGCCTTTGGGTGGGGCGGTCTGGCAACCGCCGAGGGCAAGGAAAGCCACCAGCAATGAGATGAATAAAACGCGCGCGGTCGAGAACAAGGGATCAACTCCTGTGTTGAGTGTTGACGGTAGAGTGCTCCGACTCTGCCGTTTGCTGGCCGCCCTGAGAAAACCGTTTGGCCTGGTACATCGCCGCGTCAGCGGCATTGAGCAAGGTGCCGGGAGTGACACCATGATCGGGATAAATGGCGATGCCGATGCTGAGGGAGGTCGATACGTGAGTATTGCCGGGCACGGCAATCGGCAGGTCCATGCTGGCGATGATCTTGTCGGCGATGCGCTGGGCATCCTCCACTTTGTGCAGCGGCGCCAGCAGGATGGCGAACTCATCACCGCCCAGGCGCGCCACCAGGTCATCGTCACGCAGTTGTGCACGCACGCGGTCGGCGACGGCCACCAGCACGGCGTCGCCGGCGGCATGGCCGAAGTTGTCGTTGATGTCTTTGAAGCGGTCACTGTCGAGGAACAACACGGCGACCCGTTCGTTGACCTTGGCAGCGCTGCGCAGTGCGCGGATCAGCCGGCCTTCGAAGAACGCCCGGTTGGGCAGGCCGGTGAGGCTGTCGTGGTTGGCCTGGTGGGCGAGGGTTTCGTTTTCGCTTTGCAGGTGGCTTTGCCAGGCTTCCATCTCGCCGAGCAAGGCATTGAAGTCGCTGCCCAGGCTGTCGAGTTCGGCGATGCGCGCCGGTGGCACGCGACGGTCGAAGTCGCGTTCGCTGCGCGCAGCGTGGGCCACGGCGGCGAGGCTTTGCAGCGGCCCGGTGATGCCCTTCAGCAGCCGGCGCGCCAGGTGCAGGGCAACCCAGGCGCTGAGGACGGTACAGATCAGGATGCCCGCCAGCCCGCTGAGCAGGAAGCGCAGCAAACTGCCACCGTGGCCGGTCAAGTGGATGCTGCCGATGGTACGGCCCTGGTGCAGGATCGGCTGGCTGATGGGCTGTTCAAGCAGGGTATGCGCCAGCGCCAGTTCAACCCGCGAAAGCATGCCGGTTTCGGGGCGCTCCCAATGCGCCAGCAGCCTGCCGCTGGCATCGAACACATCGGCCTGGGCCACTTCTTCCGTAGAAGCAATCAGGCTAAGCGCCTCGGTGGCCGCCGCGCGGTCGTTGAACACTACCGCCGCTTCGACGGTGTAATTGATGGAACGTGCGATCAGGTGCAGGTTGTGTTCGGCGTAGACCCGCAGCGCCAACACGCCAAGCAGGGTCAGGGACACGCTGGCCAGGGTCACGGCCACCAGCGCCAGGATCAGGTGCCCTCGGCCAATGACCGAGCGCAGGGTTGGGCGCACAATCACGGCTGTCATGAGGCCGGCGCCCGGCGACGGGACAGTTGCAGCACACTGGGGTGAATACGCACGCCGCTGCGTGCCACCGAGTCGAGGTTGACCTCGAACGACACTTGCTCATCGCCCACCCGCAGGCAGAACAGGCTGCCGACGGTGCACTGGTCGCCGCCTTCGCTGATGCTGAGCACCGGGTGACCGATCAACGAGGCAAACAGGCGGCTGCGTTCATCCGTGCTGAGTTTGCCGATGTACACGGCGTCGCAGGCGCTGACGATGTCGGGATGGTCGGCCAACAGGCGGCGCACCACCACCGGACGGCCGGTGGCCTGGGTGGTGCCTTTGATCAGGTCGTCGGTGTATTGGGTGGGGCCGACGATGCACAGGCGCAGTTGTGCAGGCTCCACGGGCCAGCGGGCATAGCTGAGGATGCCGAGGACCACTTGGGTGACCGCCTGGGCGCGTTGGACAGCCGGGCCTGGGGCCTCAGCAAACACGCGGGGCGCCAGCAGCCACAAAACCGCCACAAGCAGCAGGCGTCTCCAGCTCAAACTTCGCTCTGTGGGCGAGACGGCCACGTTCATGCAGCGATACTCTCAGGTGTTTTCGGAGTGATGCCGCAACGATAGCACAGCATCAGAAATTTCTGACTCCTGACCCAACTCCAGCATTAGCCCACTCAAGCGCTTGACCTTGCGTCGCACGGCCTCTTCAAACACTCCGCCACGGGGTTCGATCAGGCTGAACCAGCGCTTGGCGCGGGTGATGCCGGTGTAGATCAGTTCCTTGGTCAGCACCGGGTTCAAGGCGTCCGGCAGGATCAGCGCGGTGTGGGTGAATTCCGAGCCTTGGGATTTGTGCACGGTCATGGCGTACACGGTTTCCACATCATTCAAACGGCTGGGTAGTACAAATCGCACGCCGCCTTGCCCGTCGTTACGTGGGAAAGCGACACGCAACACCGGGTCGCCGCCTTCACTTTCGGGCAGCTTCAGGGCGATGCCGATGTCGCCGTTCATCAGCCCCAGGCCGTAATCGTTGCGCGTCATCAGCACCGGGCGGCCTTCGTACCATTGTTCGTCACCCTCGATCAGCCGCACTTTGCGCAAGGCTGCGGTGATGCGCAGGTTCAGTCCTTCCACGCCCCAAGGGCCTTTGCGCACGGCGCAGAGCAGTTGGAACGCATCGAAGGCCTGCAGCAGTTGTTGCGCCCAGTGGGTCCAGGCGAGGTTGTCACGTGGGGTGTCGAGGGCGGGACGCGCGCTGTGCAACAGGTTGAGGTAATAGCGATAACCCTCAGCACCGTCGCCCTGCCCATCCAGCACCAGGCGTTCCAGGGCATGGTCGTGCTCACCTTTGAGGCTGACACAGAACAGGTCGCCGTGACTGCGAGCGGCCAGCAGCTTGCGGGCCTCTTCGGCGTTTTGCTGATTGACCCAGCGCGCCAGTTGGCCGATGCCGCTACCTTCGCCGAAACGCCGCGAGTAACGCAGCATTACCACTTGCTGCGCCAGGGGATGGCTGCCGTCGAGGTCTTCTTGCAGGCCGCTGGCGTCGAGGTCTTCACCGCTGACCGCTTGCAGCCATTGGCGAGTCTGGGGGCTGTACCAGCCGGCTTCGGCGTCGCGGCACAAATCTCCGAGTACGGCGCCGGCCTCCACCGAGGCGAGTTGGTCTTTGTCGCCCAGCAGCACCAGGCGCGCATGGGGCGGTAACGCGTCCAGCAGGTTGGCCATCATTTCCAGGTCGATCATCGAGGCTTCGTCCACCACCAGCACATCCAGGGGCAACGGGTTGCCAAGGTGATGGCGGAAGTGTCGGGTGCCGGGGCGACTGCCCAGCAAGCGGTGAACAGTGGTGACCTGGGTCGGGATCTTTTCCTTCACGTTTTCCGGCACTTTCAGCGACAACACTTGCTGGCTGATGGATTCGGTCAAACGCGCGGCAGCTTTACCGGTGGGCGCGGCCAAGCGGATACGCAACGGGCTGCCGGTTTCCACCGCGGGTGCTTGTAACAGGGCGAGCAGGCGCACCACGGTGGTGGTCTTGCCGGTGCCGGGGCCGCCGGTGACGATGCTGAAAGCACCGCGCGTGGCCAGGGCGCAGGCAAGTTTTTGCCAGTCAATCACGCCATCGGGCGCCGGCTGGTCAAACAGGCCGTTCAAGCGTTGGGGCAAGTCGGCGGCGACGGCTTCCTGGGTCGCCAGGCGCAGGCGCAGAGCGGTGTCGATGCGCCGTTCGTAGGTCCAGTAACGGCGCAGGTACAGGCGTTTGCCCGACAGCACCAAGGGGCGACTGTGCGCCGACTCGCTGCCATCCAACGCCAGGGCGACCAACGGGCTGGCGGCCAGCGCATGGCACCAGTGGGCGCCATCGAGGCCGTCGAGCAACTGCGACGGTAGCAGCATGGCGCCGGTTTGCAGGTCGCCTTCGGGCGGCAGGGACAAGGCAAAGTCCGGTGCCTTGAGGGTTTCGAACAGGTCCAGACACACATGGCCGTGGCCCAGCTGGTGGCTGGTCAGGGCGGCCGCCAGCAACACCAACGGGGCGGCGTGTGGGTCGAGTTCGTGCAGGAAGCCGACAAAGGCTTTGTCCAACGCCCGCAGCCAGCCACGATCAACCCAACGGTCCAGCAACTGGAGCAGGTCAGCGGCGCGGTCCAGAGGCTCCAGCGCCTCCAGCGGTAAGGGCGACAGGCTCATAACAACACTCCTTGTTCCCAGGCGGGCTCAACCTTGGGCGGGATGGGCTTGCCCTGGAAAAACAGGTCCAGGCCTTCGATCAGCTCACGCGGCGGCCGAGTGAAAAACGCGCCTCGGCTGACGGCTTGGGTGCCACGCAGGAATACATACAGCGCGCCGCCGACGTGGCGGTCGTACTCGTAGCCCGGCAGACGCGCCTTGAGTTGGCGATGCAGGGCCAGTAGGTAAAGGACGTATTGCAGGTCGTATCGATGCTCAAGGATCGACTGTTCCATGGCCGCTTGCGTGTAGGCCAAATCGTCAGGGCCGAGCCAGTTAGATTTGTAGTCAGCCACGTAGTAGCGGCCGTCGTGTTCGAAGGTCAGGTCGATAAAGCCTTTGAACATGCCGTTGAGCAGCACCGGTTCGGCAGCCACGCGCGAGACGCCGTTATGGGTGTGCTGGCACACCAGTTTGTCGAGGGCGAGCACATCGACTTTATGGCTGGCGAACCAGAACTCCATTTCAATCTGGTACTGCTGCAGGCTGCTCAGGGTGACGTGAGCGTTGTCCACCGGCAGCGGCGTGTGCAGCAAGTGGCCGAGCCAATCGCTGAGGGTGATGATCCAGCCTTCCCAGTTGCGGCGATTGCAGCGCGCGCCGACGGCGTTTTCGATGGCGTCCGGCGTCACATTGAAGCCCTCTTCACCTGCCCACTCCAGCAGGCCGTGAAGGAAGGTCCCTGGGTTGGGACCGCGTGGGAAACGGTGAATATCGCCGCCGGACGCCGCCACTTCACGCGGCGCGTCAGGGTCGAGGCGTTCGTCATCAAACAGCTTTTGCGCTTGTGGGCTTTCGGGCGCTTCGAGGCTGGCGACACTCATGCTTTCACCAATGCGCAAGGCGCTGTAGGACGCGATCCACCAGTTTTCGGCAGCCTTGCGTCTGGGCAGCAGCGGTGCAAGTAAAGTCGCTTGGTTGCGCGGCGGGTGGAACACGCTGTCCTGGGCCTCGGGCACGTGTGCATAGTGAATGGCCGGGCAGCCTTCCTGCAGGTCCAGCAGCCAGCGCGCCAGGCCGGCTGACTCACCCAGCGCAGCACCCGCGCCGAGCAGGTAGCCCAGCGCTGACAGGTGCAATACCGAGCTGCTGCTGTTGCCGCGCTTGAGGTCGCCAACGCCAAGCCAGCAGGCGTGTTTGGCGCGGGTCAGGGCCACGTAGAACAAACGCAGATCTTCGGCCAGACGCTCGTCATCAGCCTGGGCGATCAACTCAGGCGTAGGGCGCAGGCTGACATGGGACTTGCCGTGTTCGTCGTGGTAATGCAGCGGCAGGCGACTGCCGTCCACCGGCTTGGCCGAGCAGATGAACGGCAGGAAGACCAGGTCGTACTCCAGGCCCTTGGACTTGTGGATGGTCACGACCTTGACCAGTTGCTCATCGCTTTCCAGGCGCAGGATCTGCTCTTCGCCGGCCTGGCCGGATAACGCGAGCTGTTCGGCCAAGTGGCGGATCAGCGCTTGTTCGCCGTCCAGCTCGGACGCGGCCTGTTGCAGCAGTTCGCTGAGGTGCAGCAGGTTGGTCAGCACCCGTTCGCCGTCGCTGCGGGCAATCAGGGCTTGCGGCAGTTTGAAGTCGTGCAGCAGACGGCGCAGCATCGGCAGCACGCCTTGGGTGCGCCAGATCATACGGTAGCCACGGAACTGCATCACGCGGGCTTCCCACGCCAGCTCGTCCTGATTCAGACGCTCCAGTTCCGGCAGTGACAGGTTCAGGGTGACACAGGCCAGAGCAGCCCGCAGTGGACGCTCAACGTCCGGCTCGGCGCAGGCCTTGAGCCACGCCAGCAGGTCGTGGGCCTCCTGGGCGGCGAACACTGAATCCTTGTCGGACAGGTACACGCTGCGCACACCGCGGTCGGCCAGCTCGGCCCGCACGGCTTGGGCTTCCTTGCCGTCGCGCACCAGAATGGCAATGTCTGACGGCAGTACGCCGCGGAAGCTGTCGTCCGGTTGTAGGAAACCGGCCGTACCCTGCTGGCCACCGTTGAGCAATTCGACGATCCGCGTGGCACACGCGGCGGCCAATTGCTGACGGTACACGGCATTGGAAACAGGCTGGTCGGTGGGCAGGTGCCAGAGGTTCATCGCTGGCAATGTTTGACCATCGACCTGCAGCTTTTCCTTGCGGCCTTGGGATAGCACCGCGTGGAACGGCACCGGGTTTTCGCCTGTCGGCTCGCGGAACAGGAACGCGCCCCGGCCCGTTTCTGCGCGCTGGAACACATGGTTCACCGCCTCGACCATCGCATGGCTGGAACGGAAGTTGGTGCCCAGGGTGTGGTGACGCCCAGTGGTGGACTGGCGGGCGCGCAGGTAGGTGTAGATGTCGGCGCCACGGAACGCATAGATCGCTTGCTTGGGGTCGCCAATCAGGAACAGGCCACTGTCGAGGTGGTTGTCTTCGATGCGGTAAATGCTGTCGAAGATGCTGTATTGCACCGGGTCGGTGTCCTGGAATTCGTCGATCAGGGCCACCGGGAATTGCTCGCGGATCACGCTGGCCAGGCGCTCGCCGCCCTCTGCGTGCAGGGCAGCGTTGAGGCGGATCAGCATGTCGTCGAAACCCATTTCGGCGCGACGGCGTTTTTCTTCTTCGAAGCGTTTGCCCACCCAGCCGGCGGCGTGTTGCAACACGGCGGCGTCAGGGGTTGGCAGGGCGTCGAGAGCGGCTTTGAGGCCGGCCATGGCCTCGATGCCGGGGTGCTGCGGCGGGTCGCCCTTCCAGGCTTCGGCCATACCGTCGGGGGTCAGGCGGGTGAAGCCGGTGCCGATGTCCAGCTGCTCAAGGGTTTCATCCGCAGCCCAGGCACTGATTTTTTCGAACCAGGGCTCAAAGTAACGCGCTTGCATCTTGCGGCCGTCGACGGCTTTGGCGGCCACGGCTTGCAGGCAGATATCGCGCAGCTCTGCTGCCCATTGCTGCCAAGGTGCCTTGAGTTGTATCAGGGCTTCTCGGCGCTCTTGCAGACAGGCGTTGATCAGTTCCGCTGGCTCACGGGTTTCATCAGCAGGCCGTTCGCTGCCAAACAGCGCGCGCACCCGAGGCATCAAGGCTGCGGGTCCGCCCCAATTGTTGCGCACCCAGTTGAGCGCATCGTCATGCATCGGGTAACAAAACAGCCGCCAGTAGTCGCGCAGCACTTCGCCAAGCAGGTCGCTGTGGTCGGTTTCCAGGGTTTGGGTGAACAGGCTGCCGCTGTCAAATGCGTGTTCGCGCAGCATGCGCTGGCACCAACTGTGGATCGTGGAAACCGCCGCTTCGTCCATCCACTGGGCGGCGATGTCCAGGCGGTTGGCGCAGGCGGACCATTGCTCGGGCAGGTATTGCGCGCGCAGGTCGGCGATCAACGCATCAGGTTGTTCAATCTCATCGCGGAAGAAGCGTGCGGCTTCGGCCAGGCGGATACGGATACGCTCGCGCAGTTCTTTGGTGGCGGCATCGGTAAAGGTGACGACGAGGATTTGCGGTGGCAGCAACTCGCGACCGAACCCGGACTCCTCACCACCATGACCTAGCACCAGGCGCAGGTACAGTGCGGAAATAGTGAAGGTCTTGCCGGTGCCGGCGCTGGCTTCGATGAGTTGGCTGCCGCGCAGCGGGAAGGCCAGAGCCAAGGGTTTGCTGCTCATGCGCCGGCCTCCTCGCCTGTGAGTGATCGCCATGGGGCGTTGATCAGTGGTCGATACAGGGTTTCGCACCAGCCTTCGAATTCTTCGCTGGCAATCAAGGCAGCGTAATCAGGGAATTGCCGGGTGAGCGCCGGGGTTTCGCGGCGTTCGCCGTCGGTGGTCAGGCCGTCGCCTTCATAGGCTTTGCTCGCTGCGGCGTGGGCTTTGGCCGGGTCGGTTTGGCTGAGCCAGGCGAAGGCGGTTTTGACGGCGACTGGCAGTGGTTTTCTCATTGCGCTGTGCCAGGCCAACAGCAGGTTGCGGAGGATTTCCTGGGCGGCGGGTTTATCCAGCGGCGCCAGTAGCAACGTGTCGTCACTGGCCACCAAACCGGTGCTCAGCGGCAGGCCACAGGCGCACGCCACCACATGGTTGACCCAAGGACGGATCAGACGATGCCACTTGCGTGTCTTGATCGACCCGATGCTATTGGGGATGGTGGTGACACTCAGCAATCCGCCATCACTGCGTCGATGCAGGCCGCTGATCCAGCCCTCCAGCGCAATGCCTTGATGCTCAAAACTGATAGGTTCGGCGCCGGAGTGCGGAGTGGGCCAGAGGGCCAGCAACTGTTGGTAGCGTTGCAGCAGGCCGGGCAAGGGCTCGATCAGTTCGTTGCGCAAGCATTCGCCGAAACCGACCATGGGCAGCAGGCCACTCCCCTGCAGACGCAAGGCCTGGGCGTTGAGGGCCAGGTCGAGGTGATCGGGTTGGGACAGCGCTGCATTCAACAGGCTGTCGCTGAGGCTGTAGCGTTGCAGCGCATCGAGGACAAACGGTTCTTCATCGGCCAAGGGTACTTCGGCCGCCTCGAAGAATACTTTCAGGCGCTGGCTGAAGAAGTGTTTGACCGGGTTGCGTAGGAAATCTTGCACCTGGCCGAGGCTCAGGGGTTCTTCCTGATGGTGTTGTGCCAGATCGTCTTGTTCAGGCGTCGCGACCTGCATTTCATGGAGTAACTGCCATTCGCGGGCGTAGCTGAACAGTGGATCGCCCGCGTGGAAGTAGCGGGCGCTGAAGGGTTGGAGTGGGTGTTCCTGGGTCATCGCTTCGAGCAGTGGTTGTTCTGCTTGTGCGTTATGCCAGCCGCTGGCGATATGGTCGCGCAGTTGGCCGATCAGGACGGAGGCCGGGCGCTCGCTGTTATCGCGGATGCTGCGGCCGACCCAACTGATGTAGAGCTGGTCGCGGGCCGACAGGAGGGCTTCGAGGAGCAGATAACGGTCATCTTCACGGCGCGAACGATCGCCGGGACGGTAGTCGCTGCCCATCAGGTCGAAATCCAGCGGGGGTTGGGCGCGTGGGTAATCGCCGTCGTTCATACCGAGCAGGCAAACCAGCTTGAACGGTATCGCACGCATCGGCATCAAGGTGCAAAAATTGACAGCACCGGCGAGGAAACGCTGGGATAGACGACCCTGGTCCAGGCCGGCGAGCCAGGCTTCGCGGACTACGGTGAGCGGTAACTCGTCCTGCAGGCCAACTGACTCGCAGGTTTCCAGCCAGGTTTCTCTGAGCTGCTCAAGCTGCCCCAACAGGAAATCGTCGTGCTCACTGCTGGGCAGAAAGAACAGTTGCATCAGGCGTTGCAGACGTTCGCCCCATTCGTGGGGAGCCGCTGGTTGTGACAGGGCCTGATGGGCATCGCTGAGCGCGTCGAGCAACGCTACTAGCGGGCCGATCAAGGCCGCATCGAGCCCACCGATTTCGTCGTAAGGCTCGATGCCTTCGCAGGCAGCACCGGTGCCAACGGCATAACCCAGCAGCATACGGCGAAGGCCGAAACGCCAGCTGTTCTGCTCCAACTCGCTTGGCAAACCGAGGCCAGCACGTTGTTCGGCGTTGAGACCCCAACGGATGCCAGCACCTTCGATCCAGCGGTGCAAGGTAGGTAGGTCCCGTTCCTTGATGGCAAAGCGTTCGCGCAAGGCCGGGACATCGAGCAGATCAAGAACTTCGCTGACGGGGAAGCGGCTGTCGGGGAGTTTTAACAGGTGTTCGACGGCGATCAGCAAAGGGTCGCGGCCACGTTGGCCTTGGTCGGTGAGGGTGAAGGGGATGAAACGTGGATCGTTTCTTTCCAACTGGCCGAATACTGCACGGATATGCGGCGCGTAGCTGTCAACGTCGGGGACCATGACGATGATGTCCCTTGGGCGAAGCGTGGAGTCGGCGCTGAAACGTTGGAGCAACTGGTCGTGGAGGATTTCTACTTCGCGCTGGGCGCTGTGGGCGATGTGGAAGCGGATTGAGGCGTCACGCTCCAGGTCGACGGCGGGCCACAGGTCGCGAGTCTCACTGAGTGGGCGCAGTTCGAGGATATCGTCCTGGAGTTGGTTGAGCAGCGTGGTGGGTTCGCTGTCGCTGAACAGATCGATGCGTCCATCACGGAAGGCAGCGCGGTAACTGTTGGGATCGTCGTAACTGTCCAACAGGCTGATGTAGTCGCGGCCTTGTTTGCCCCAGGCGGCGAGAAGCGGGTGGGCGTGCTGGTGCAGGGTCTGCGGGTCGATGGTGACCGGCATGCCGGCTTTGCGCGCTTGGCGT
Source organism: Pseudomonas sp. SR18 (assembly GCF_023701505.1). Taxonomy (NCBI): domain Bacteria; kingdom Pseudomonadati; phylum Pseudomonadota; class Gammaproteobacteria; order Pseudomonadales; family Pseudomonadaceae; genus Pseudomonas; species Pseudomonas sp. SR18. The sequence continues at coordinate 17,367 of NZ_JAMQAU010000031.1, forward strand.
TTGTATTCGTTACGCAGTAGGTCTTTGTCGGCGACGATGTCGGACCAATGGTGCCGACAAGGGTTGTGCACGCACAGCAAGACTTGGCTGAAACGGGCCAGGCCGGCCAATGCTTCGAGTGCTTGAGCGGGCAGAGAAGAAATCCCGAAGACAATCACCCGCGAAGGCAAGCCCTTCGGCGCCTCTTCAAGGGTATTGATACGTTCGATGAAACGCTGGTGAACGCCGGCGCGGCTTTCGGCCATGCCCTCTTCACCGACATCCAAGAGCAGCGCGCGCCATAGCTCGGCTTGCCAGCAATTGGCAGGATTGAGCGGCTTGGATTCCCCTCGACCATTGCGCAATTGGTGGCGGCCGGCGGCCCAGTCTTCCAGCCAGTCGGCACGGTAGACCTGATATTGGTCGAACAGATCGGCCAGGCGTTCCGATAGCTGGTAGCGTTTACGCAGGTCTGTGTCGTTAGTCAGAAAGCGCTGCAATGGCTCGAAGTGCGGTTGACCGATGAGTTCAGGGAGCAGGCGCATCAGGCGCCAGGTGAGCGGAGCTTTATCGAGCAGGGACTTGGGAGGAATTTCGTCACGTCCCAGGACCATGCGATAGAGCTGCCACATAAAGCTGCCAGGGAGCTGAACATTGATGGCGGCGGCGATTCCGCAGCCGCCCATGTCGTCGTCTTCCGGGTCTTCAGCCAGGGCCAGTTTGAGCCACTGGGCAATACCGTTGCTTTGTACCAGGGCGATTTCGTTTTCCAGGGGCGCCAGGGGGTAACGGCGCATCCAACTCACCACCAGGCTGCGCAGTTCGTCCAGCCGGTTGCCGTGAACTACCATGAATCCAGCACTGAGGGACGTCGCATCCGGCATAACGGCTTCCTTGGGAAAAACAATATCGAGGCATGGACTTTAGCACTGAAGGTGCCTGAGATGACCGCCTCAGCCTTTTCCCAGCGCCCAAAACAAAACCCCATCTGCTTTCGCAAATGGGGTTTCGGAATTTAATCTTGACGATGACCTACTCTCACATGGGGAAACCCCACACTACCATCGGCGATGCATCGTTTCACTACTGAGTT
>NZ_JAMQAU010000032.1:0-17406 GCF_023701505.1 Pseudomonas sp. SR18
TCCAACACCATGCTGGCGGCCTTGAGCTTGAACTCACTCGAATAAGATTTACGCATATCCAAACACCTCAAATTTGGGCGCTATCATAGCGCCCGAATGAAGTGTCCAAAATCATTAGGCCAGTTCAAGCCCCCTCCCACATTTTTGATCTTCATCGCAGTCCACAATTCAGCTGTGCGGCAATGCGAAGCCTTACTGTTTAGCCGATGCAGGTGTATCGTATCTGCCCTTTGCAGGCCGTGCGCCTGCGGCAGATACGTGAGGTTGTTGTGTCCCGATCCTTTTCCCGTCGACAAATCCTGGGTGGTCTTGCAGGCCTGGCCGTAGTGGGCGTCGGTGCCGGTGGCGCCTACCGCTACTGGCTGGGGAAAGTCGCCGAATCCGAAGCGGGTCACGATTACGAGCTGATTGCCGCACCGTTGGACGTGGAACTGGTGCCAGGCCACAAGACCCAAGCCTGGGCGTTCGGCCCCTCGGCACCGGGTATCGAGTTGCGTGTGCGCCAAGGCGAATGGCTGCGGGTGCGCTTTATCAACCACCTGCCGGTCGCCACCACCATTCACTGGCATGGCATCCGCCTGCCGCTGGAAATGGACGGCGTGCCCTACGTCTCGCAATTGCCGGTACTGCCCGGCGAGTACTTCGACTACAAATTCCGCGTGCCCGACGCCGGCAGCTACTGGTATCACCCCCATGTGAACAGCAGCGAAGAACTCGGCCGTGGCCTGGTCGGCCCGCTGATCATCGAAGAACGCGAACCCACCGGTTTCAAGCACGAACGCACCCTCAGCCTGAAAAGCTGGCACGTCGATGAAGAGGGCGCCTTTGTCGCCTTCAGCATCCCCCGCGAAGCGGCACGTGGCGGTACGGCTGGGCGGCTGTCGACCATCAACGGTGTGTCCCAGGCAGTGATCGACTTGCCCGCCGGGCAGATCACTCGCGTGCGCCTGCTCAATCTCGACAACACCCTGACTTACCGCATCAACATTCCCGACGTCGAAGCGCAGATCTACGCGCTGGACGGCAATCCCATCGAACCGCGCGCGCTGGGCAAGGAATACTGGCTGGGCCCGGGCATGCGCATCTGCCTGGCGATCAAGGCACCGCCTGCGGGTGAAGAATTGTCGATCCGCAATGGACCGGTGCGCCTGGGCACCTTCCGCTCGGTAGCCAACACCGATGCGCCCACCGAATGGCCGCCCGCGCTGCCGGCGAACCCGGTCGCCGAGCCGGACCTGGCCAATGCGGAAAAACTCAACTTCAATTTCGAGTGGGTCGGCTCGGTGTCGGTCAACGTCGAAAACGGCAAGCCGCCCAGCCTGTGGCAGATCAACGGCCAAGCCTGGGACATCACCGACAAGACCTGCGCCGACCGCCCGATAGCCAAGCTGGAGAAGGGCAAAAGCTACATTTTCGAATTGAAGAACATGACCCAGTACCAGCACCCGATCCACCTGCACGGCATGAGCTTCAAGGTGATCGCCTCGAACCGCCACAAGGTGATCCCGTATTTCACCGACACCTACCTGCTGGGCAAGAACGAGCGCGCCCGCGTGGCATTGGTGGCGGATAACCCGGGGGTGTGGATGTTCCACTGCCACGTGATCGACCACATGGAAACCGGCCTGATGGCCGCCATCGAGGTGGCGTGATGCGCCAGATTCGCCCCACGGCGATCGTCGACCGCAGCCGCGACCAGGACTTTATGCGCGAAGCCCTGGCCCTCGCCGCCCAAGGCGCGGCACTGGGCGAAGTGCCGGTGGGCGCGGTGCTGGTGCAGGACGGCGAAATCATCGGCCGTGGTTTCAACTGCCCCATCAGCGGCAACGACCCTAGCGCTCATGCCGAAATGGTCGCCATCCGCGCCGCTGCCCAGGCCATCAGCAACTATCGGCTGGTGGGCAGTACGCTGTATGTGACGTTGGAACCGTGCAGCATGTGCGCGGGGTTGATCGTGCATTCCCGGGTGGCGCGGGTGGTGTATGGCGCGCTGGAGCCCAAGGCGGGGATTGTGCAGAGCCAGGGGCAGTTTTTTACCCAGGGCTTTTTGAATCATCGGGTGTTGTTTGAAGGTGGTGTGCTGGCCGAGGAGTGCGGCACAGTCTTGAGCGAATTCTTCAAGGCCCGCCGAGCCAAGCCGCCAATCTAAAGAGCACGGATGAGCAAATGCGGGAGGTGGCAAGCCCCCTCCCACATTTTGATTTCCACTTTTTCAGAGAGATTGGGGATTATTTCCTGGCGATGATCACCGCCCGCATCGGCGCCGGCATTCCTTCAATGGTCTTGCTGTGATCCTCAGGGTCGAGGAAGTCACTCAGCGACTGATACTTCATCCACTCCGTACCACGCTGCTCCTCAACTGTGGTCACGCTCACATCCACACAACGCACATCACTGAAACCGGCGCGGCGTAGCCACAACATCAGTGCCGGCACCGACGGCAGGAACCACACGTTGCGCATCTGCGCGTAGCGATCTTCCGGCACCAGCACCTGCTGCTGATCGCCTTCCACCACCAAGGTCTCCAGTACCAGCTCGCCGCCCTTGACCAGTGTGTCCTTCAACGCCAGCAAATGCTCGATGGGCGAGCGGCGGTGATAGAACACGCCCATGGAAAACACCGTGTCGAAGCCTTCCAGGTTCGCCGGCAAATCCTCAAACGGGAATGGCAGGTGCCAGGCCTTGGGTTCGGACAGGTAGCGCTGTACCGCCTGGAACTGGCAGAAGAACAACCAGTTCGGGTCCACGCCAATTACGCTGTCGGCACCGGCACCGAGCATGCGCCACATGTAGTAACCATTGCCGCAGCCCACATCGAGGATGCGTTTGCCCTTGAGGTCCAGGTGCGGCGCGACCCGCGACCACTTCCAGTCCGAACGCCACTCGGTGTCCACATGCACGCCGAACAGGTGAAATGGCCCCTTGCGCCACGGGCACAGGCCTAACAATGCGGTGCGCATTTGCGCACGGGTTTCGTCGTCGCAGTCGGTGTCCAGCACCAAATCGTTCAGCAAGTCGACGTTGCTGGGCATGATCTTCGGCAGCGCATCCAACGCACTCTGCCAGCGCTCCAGGTCGCCATGACCTTTTTCCATTTTGCTGTCGAGCTGCGCTTGCAGCCCTTGGGCCCATACGGCCAGGGGAGTACCGACCAAATGGCGGGCTAGGGGGGACAGATCAATCATGGCAGGGCAATCAACGAGGCAAAGTTAAGACACTGGAACCACGGCACGACTTTCGAGAACCCGGCCGCCAGCAGGCGCTCACGGTGTTCTTCGAGGCTGTCGGGCTTCATGACGTTTTCGATGGCGCTGCGCTTCTGGGCGATTTCCAGTTCGCTGTAGCCGTTGGCGCGTTTGAACGCGACATGCAGATCGGTGAGCAGCGCATGTTCTTCAAGGTCATTGAAACGCAGCTTTTCCGAGAGGATCAATGCACCGCCGGGCAGCAGCGACTGACGAATACGCGACAACAAGGCCAGGCGCTCGTCGGGCGCGATAAATTGCAGGGTGAAATTCAGCGCCACCACCGAGGCCGGTTGGAACTGCAACGCGAGGATGTCGCCGTCGATCACCTCGACCGGCAGCAGCTCCTGGAACATCGAGTCCTGGCCATTGAGGTATTCGCGGCAGCGCTCGACCATCGCGGCCGAGTTATCCACAGCGATCACCCGGCAACCCTCGGTGCGCACATGGCGACGCAGGGCTTGGGTCACGGCACCCAGGGAAGAGCCCAGGTCATACAGCACGCTACCCGGTTGGGCAAATTGCGCGGCCAGCACGCCGAGGTTTTCGACGATAGTGGGGTAACCCGGCACCGAGCGCTTGATCATGTCCGGGAACACCCGCACCACATCCTCGTTAAACGCGAAGTCCGGCACCTGGGGCAGGGGCTGGGCGAATAGGCGATCGGGTTCTTTGCTCACGGCTGTTCCGGCGACGATGGGGGAAAGGCCGGCATTTTAGCCAAGTTGGCCCTCGTGTGCGCGGGTTGTCTGATGGAATGCTGATGCGGTGATCCCCCACTGGCCAAGCCAATAAGTAGCGATCAACAAATACGGCGCCGCCTCGAATGCCACCACGAAGCGATTGATACCGATCAGTGCGTCGGAAAACACAAACGACACCGCGCCCGCCGCCGCCAACACTGCCGAGCGTTTCGGCACGTCGCTGCCCAATCGTGCCAGCGCACGCCAGAGCATGGCGCTGATCACCAAGGCGTAAACCACCACGGGTATCAGCAAGTCGCCGAGCCCATGGGAAATCAGGATGCTCAGCAGAATCGCGCCCACGCCCAGTGCGAGAGCCAATGGCAACAACGCCAAACGACGGCAATCGCTGAAGTAGGCTTTGAGGTACGCGAGGTGAGCAAACAGAAACGCGCCGAGACCAAAGATAAACAGGTCGCCCGGCCAGGCCAGCAACACATCGCCGACCAGGGAAAAAATCAGCCCCAGGCTGATCCAGCGTCGATAGTCGGTGGGCGGTGCGTCATGCAGCCAACCCAACAACGCCAATACCGGCAGCGGCTTGACCAGCAGACACAGCAACATCGCGTGGGTGCTCAAGCCGTAGATAAACGTGGCCGCGCCCATCAACGCAAGAATCAGCCAGGGCATATCAGTTCACCGTAATGGCGCAGTCGAAAGTCTCGGCCGGCTCGGCTTCCGGCTCCCAAGGTTGTTGGGAGGTCAGGCGCAAACGGCCCTGGCCGGCAGTAAACGCCTGGAAGCGCCAGGTGGATTGGCCGCCACCGCCGATCACACCGGACTCTGAGCTGCTGTATACCTCCGGGCTCAGCGCTCGCAGCACACCGCCGGCGGAATCCTGGATGGCCCAGCGGTAGCCGGTGGTGGGGTTACTGGGCAGGGTGAGGATCAGGTTTTGCCCGGTTTTAAGCTGGAGCGGGCAGGCGCTCTGGTTGTCCACGCTGACGTTTTGCTTGGGGGCACTGGCGCATCCGGCCAGCAGGGCAAGGCTCAAGGGGAGAAACAGGCGGGCAGCGGTCATGAAGGCTCCGTTAATACACGACGAAGGGGGAGCATAACCGAAGATGAGACAAGGTGTGACAGGAGGGAAATGGCAGAAGTGAGTGTGAGCTTGCTTGTTGTGGTGAGCGGGCTTGCTGCGCTGGGCTGCGCAGCGGGCCCAAAACCGAACGCCACGTTTTGTCTGACAGCGCGCAGCGTTTTTCAGGGGCGGCTTCGCCACCCAGCGCGGGGCAAGCCCGCTCACCACAGAGGCCTTCACAGACGCTAGAAGTTTGTCAGAACAGCACCTTCGCCACATCCGCAAAGCGCTTGGCAAAGTGCACCGTCATGCCTTCCTTCAGATAGTCCGGCAATTCTTCAAAACTGCCACGGTTGGGCTCCGGCAGAATCAGCTCGTGAATCTTCTGGCGCCGCGCCGCGATCACCTTCTCGCGCACCCCGCCGATCGGCAGCACATGCCCGGTCAACGTCAGTTCGCCCGTCATGGCCACGCCTTTTTTCGGCGCTTGATTGCGCGCCAGGGATAACAGCGCACTGGCCATGGTCACCCCGGCACTCGGGCCGTCCTTCGGCGTAGCGCCTTCCGGTACGTGCAAGTGCACGAAGGCTTCGTCGAAGAACTTCGGGTCACCGCCAAACGACTTCAGGTTGGAGCTGATGTAGCTGTAGGCGATTTCGGCGGATTCTTTCATCACCTCACCCAACTGCCCGGTGAGCTTGAAGCCGCGATTGAGCGTGTGGATACGTGTCGCCTCGATTGGCAACGTCGCGCCGCCCATGCTGGTCCAGGCCAGGCCGGTGATCACACCGGTGCCGGACAGCACTTGTTCGTTGCGGAACACCGGCATGCCGAGGGAGCTTTCCAGGTCTTTGTTGCCGATCTTGATCACCGACTTCGGCTCATCCAGCAGCTTGACCACCGCCTTGCGCACCAGCTTGCCCAGTTGTTTCTCCAACTGGCGCACCCCGGCTTCACGGGCGTAACCGTCAATCAATGCGCGCAGGGCGCCGTCGCTGATGCTCAGGCTGTTTTTCGAGACCCCGGCTTTTTCCAGCTGTTTTGGCCACAGGTGGCGTTTGGCGATGGCGACTTTTTCTTCGGTGATGTAACCCGACAGGCGAATCACTTCCATACGGTCCAGCAACGGGCCGGGAATCGAGTCCAGGGTGTTGGCGGTGCACACGAACAGCACTTTGGACAGGTCCAGGCGCAGGTCCAGGTAGTGATCGAGGAATTCGACGTTCTGCTCCGGATCGAGGGTTTCCAGCAGTGCCGAAGCCGGGTCGCCCTGGAAGCTCTGACCCATCTTGTCGATCTCGTCGAGCATGATCACCGGGTTCATCACCTCCACATCTTTAAGCGCCTGCACCAGCTTGCCCGGCAGGGCGCCGATGTACGTGCGCCGATGACCCTTGATCTCGGCCTCGTCGCGCATGCCGCCGACGCTGAAGCGATAGAACGGCCGGCCCAGGGACTCGGCGATGGATTTACCCACGCTGGTCTTGCCCACGCCCGGCGGGCCGACCAGCAGCACGATGGAACCGGCGACTTCACCTTTATAAGCGCCCACCGCGAGGAATTCGAGAATGCGGCTCTTGATGTCATCCAGGCCGGCATGGTGCTTGTCCAGCACCTTGCGCGCGTGTTTCAGGTCAAGTTTGTCCTCGCCATACACGCCCCATGGCACCGAGGTGGCCCAGTCCAGGTAATTGCGCGTCACGGCGTATTCCGGCGAGCCGGTTTCCAGGATCGACAGTTTGTTCAGTTCTTCATCGATGCGTTTTTTCGCCTGGGCCGGCAACACCTTGCCTTCCAGGCGCTGCTCGAACTGCTCCACGTCGGCGCTGCGGTCGTCCTTGGTCAGGCCCAGCTCTTGCTGGATAACCTTGAGCTGTTCCTTGAGGAAGAACTCGCGCTGGTGTTCGCCGATCTTGCGGTTCACCTCGGCGGAGAGTTCTTTTTGCAGGCGCGCCACTTCGACTTCCTTGCGCAGCATCGGCAAGACTTTTTCCATGCGCTTGAGCATCGGCACGCAATCCAGCACTTCCTGCAGCTCATTACCTGTCGCCGAGGTGAGGGCGGCGGCGAAGTCGGTGAGGGGCGACGGGTCGTTGGGGCTGAAACGGTTGAGGTAGTTCTTCAGCTCTTCGCTGTACAGCGGGTTGAGCGGCAGCAGTTCCTTGATCGCATTGATCAGCGCCATGCCGTAGGCCTTGACCTCGTCGGTCGGCTCGGTGGGCTGGTGCGGGTATTCGACCTCTACCAGGTACGGTGGGCGGTGGTGCTTGAGCCAGGTCTTGATGCGCACGCGGGTCAGGCCCTGGGCAACGAATTGCAGCTTGCCGTTCTCGCGGCTGGCGTGGTGCACCTTCACCAGGGTGCCGTACAGCGGCAGCGCGGAGGTGTCGAAGTGACGTGGGTCTTCCGGCGGCGTGTCCATGAAGAACAGGGCGAGGGAGTGGTGGTCGGATTTGCTCACCAGTTCCAGCGTCTCGGCCCACGGCTCTTCGTTGACGATCACCGGCAGCACTTGCGCCGGGAAGAAGGGCCGGTTGTGGATCGGGATGACATAGACCTTGTCCGGCAGGTTTTGCCCAGGCAGGGCCAGGCCGGTATTGGACGAAGGGGTTTCAGCGTTTTCTGGGTCGGCGTAATCGTTGAGGTCGTAATCAGGGAATTCTTGCTGGTCGCTCATGGGGCACCTGCATAAGGAAGTATGCAGGTTAGATGGGGCGGGCCAGCAGTGGTTTCAATGGTGGGAGTGAGATAGCAACATATTGCATAAATTATCTGCTGCCATGCGGTCGATGTGGGAGCATTCAGCTGATTTTGTGCAGGTAGGCGGGTAGGGGTTGCTCCGGCAATACCGATAACACCTTCAACCGCTGCAACATCCGCTGGCGTGCCCGTTGCAAATGTTCGCGCAGGTTCAACGCCGCCGCATCAAACGCGCCATGCAGCAACAGCTCCAGAATCAAGCGATGTTCAGCCAACATCGCCGGATCAGCGCCGATCCCCAGCAAACGGTAGAAAATCCGGCTGATGATCATCGGGCTCTGGCCCTGGCGAATCAGTGCGGCGATCTTGCGGTTCTGCATCCCGGCCAGGCAGCGCTGGTGCAAGTCTTCCTCGATCTGTTCGATGGCTTCCAGGCTGCACTCGGCGCTGTCCTGGGCATCCAGTACCCGCCGCAGCATCGCTTCAAGCATCTCGCGGTCGAGGTCCGGTGCGCTCTGGCGCAGGGCCTCGGGCTCCAGGCAGGCGCGCAATTCGTAATCTTCGGTGACTTCCCGTGCGGTCAAGGGCCCGGCCAGCCATTGGGAATAAGGCTCTTTTTCCACCAGGCCCCGGTCGCGCAGGCGCATCAGCGCTTCACGCACCACTGCGCGGCTGACCCCATAGTGGTCGGCGGCGGCTTGTTCATCCAGGCGGTAATGGCCGAACGCAATGCAGGTGGACAGCGCCGCGCCGATCTCCTCGACGATGCGCTCACCCAAGGGCCGGGTGTCCACCAGTTCAGCCTCGCCGTTCAGGCCCAGATGCGCATGGCTCAGCGGCAGGCGCAGCGGCTCCATGGCCAGCCCCTCGGGGTTGATCAGATAACCTCGGCCGGCGAAACGGCAGATCAAGCCTTCGGCATGCAGCAGGTCCAGGGCCTTGCGCACCGGCACGCGGCTGGTGCCGAACAATTCGGCCAACGGCGCTTCCAGTAAAACCAGGCCATGCCGAGCGGTGCCGTTGACGATCGCGTCGCGCAACACTTGGTGAATCATCGCGTAACGGGAGGCCGAGGCGGACACTGCTTTCATTACGTTCCCTGGGGCTTGTAGGACGGTGGCCGGGGATTCTCTCATAAGTTGCACCTGTCACTCTGTGCTACGTCGCTGGCACTTTTTTGGGGCCTGAAAGTGACGGCTGTTACTTTTCTGCACCAAAATGTACTTATTAATAAAAGATACATTATTTCATTGAGGGCGACTCACGAACGCAACGCAAGACTTTTTTGCCCTTATCCAAACCATCTATCCCGCAGTTATGGACGGAAAACCGCAATCAGCTACACGAGGCAAAATAGAGACTGGCACGAAAGCTGCCTTTGTAAAATGTACATTTTATGAATATGTACGTTTTATGAGGTTTTCCTGATGTCAGACGCCACGTCAATGGCCGAGGATTTCGCCAGCGGTCGCAGCGACCCGGTGCAAGCCCTCGAACAGGCACTCGATCAAGCGAGCGGCTCGGCCAGCGTTTTCATTTCCCTGACCGCCGAGCGCGCCCGCCGTGAAGCCGAAGCGTCCGCTGCCCGGTGGCGCGCCGGCCAACCCTTGAGCAGGTTCGACGGTGTGCCCGTGGCCTGGAAAGACCTGTTCGACGTGGCTGGCAGCGTCACCACCGCCGGCGCGGCTTACCGGCGCAACGCGCCTGCCGCCTTGCTCGATGCGCCGAGCGTGGGCCTGCTGTGCCGCGCCGGGATGGTCAGCGTCGGCAAGACCAACCTCAGCGAACTGGCGTATTCCGGCCTGGGCCTGAACCCGCATTTCGGCACGCCGCACAACCCTCATGGGGCGGACCAAGCGCGTATTCCCGGCGGCTCGTCCTCGGGTTCGGCCGTGGCCGTGGCCGCCGGGATTGTGCCGATTGCCATGGGCACCGACACCGCTGGCTCCATTCGCATCCCGGCCGCCCTCAACGGCCTGGTCGGCTATCGCAGCAGCAGTCGGCGCTACAGCCGTGACGGCGTGTTTCCCCTGGCCCACACCCTCGACAGCCTCGGCCCGCTGACCCGCAGCGTGCGTGATGCGCTGGCCATCGACGACCTGCTCCATGGCCGCGCCCAGACCCACAACGCCCGCAGCCTCAAGGGCCAGCGCTTTGTGTTGGCGCAGCAGGACGTCGAGCCTGCGGTGCGCAACAACCTGCTGCGCGCCGTGGCGCAACTTCAGGCCCAAGGCGCGCTGATCGAAGAACGTGAATGTCCGACCTTCCAGGCCACCCTGGACCTGATCAAACACCACGGCTGGCTCGGATCCTTCGAAGCCTTCGCCCTGCACCAGAGCCTGCTCGATAGCGCCGATGCCGAGCAACTCGACCCCCGTGTGCGCCGCCGCCTCGAAGCCGCGCGCACGTTGCCGGCCAGCCAACTTATCCACCTGACCGATGCGCGCCGAAGCCTGCAACAGCAACTGCTCGACGACCTCGACGGCGCGATCCTGATCACCCCCACCGTGGCCCATGTCGCGCCGCCACTGGCACCGCTGGAAGCCGACGATGACCTGTTCATCAGCACCAACCTCGCCACCCTGCGCCTGACCATGCCCGGCAGTTTGCTCGACATGCCAGGCGTCAGTTTGCCCAGCGGCCGCGACGCCCAGGGCCTGCCCACCGGGCTGCTGCTCAGCGCCCCGACGGGGGAGGACGCGCGGCTGTTGCGCGCGGCCTTGTCTGTCGAATCCGTACTCAACATTTAAGGAGACACATCATGGCTAAAGACATTCTCTGTGCATTCGGCGTCGACGTGGATGCCGTCGCCGGCTGGCTCGGTTCCTACGGCGGCGAAGACTCGCCGGACGACATCTCCCGTGGCCTGTTCGCCGGTGAAATCGGCGCGCCGCGCCTGCTCAAATTGTTCGAACGCTACGGCCTGCGCACCACCTGGTTTATTCCCGGCCATTCGATGGAAACCTTCCCCGAGCAGATGAAGGCGGTGGCCGATGCCGGTCACGAAATCGGCGTGCATGGCTACAGCCACGAAAATCCCATCGCGATGACGGCCGAGCAGGAAGAAATCGTCCTCGATAAATCCATCGAGCTGATCACCCAGGTCACCGGCAAGCGCCCGACCGGCTACGTCGCGCCGTGGTGGGAATTCAGCAAGGTCACCAACGAACTGCTGCTGAAAAAAGGCATCAAGTACGACCACAGCCTGATGCACAACGACTTCCATCCCTACTACGTGCGCAAGGGCGACAGCTGGACCAAGATCGACTACAGCCAGCACCCCGACACCTGGATGAAACCCTTGGTACGCGGCGAAGAAACCGACCTGGTGGAGATCCCGGCCAACTGGTACCTGGACGACCTGCCGCCGATGATGTTCATCAAGAAAGCCCCCAACAGCCACGGCTTCGTCAACCCGCGTCACCTGGAAGAAATGTGGCGCGACCAGTTCGACTGGGTCTACCGCGAACACGAACACGCGGTGTTCACCATGACCATTCACCCCGACGTGTCCGGCCGCCCGCAAGTGCTGTTGATGCTTGAGCGCCTGATCGAACACATCCAGAGCCATGCCGGCGTGCGCTTCGTCACCTTCGACGAAATCGCCGACGACTTTATCCGCCGCCAGCCGCGTACCTGATCCCAACCCAAGCAGCCCCCACCTCCCGAGGCGCGATTATGTCCATCTACAACAAGCTTGACCTGACTGGCTGGAAACCCCGGCAACTGACGTCCCAGGAAGTGCGCTTCGCCACCTGGATCGCGTTTTTTGCCTGGGTGTTTGCGGTGTATGACTTCATCCTGTTCGGCACGTTGTTGCCGGAGATCGGCCGACACTTTGGCTGGGGTGAAGTGGAGCAAGCTGAAATCGCGACCTGGGTGGCGGTGGGTACCGCCGTGGTTGCCCTGGCCATCGGCCCAATCGTGGATAAATTGGGCCGCCGTAAAGGGATTATTTTCACCGTGGCCGGCTCTGCGCTGTGCTCGGCGCTGACGGCCATTGGCGGCGCGTGGGGCAAGTCGCCGCTGATTCTGATCCGTTCGTTGGGTGGCCTGGGGTACGCCGAGGAAACCGTCAACGCCACCTATCTGACCGAACTGTATGGCGCCTCGGAAGACCCGCGCCTGACCAAACGCCGCGGTTTCATCTACAGCCTGGTGCAGGGCGGCTGGCCGGTCGGTGCGTTGATCGCCGCCGGTTTGACCGCGTTGCTGCTGCCGATCATCGGCTGGCAGGGCTGCTTCATTTTCGCCGCGATCCCTGCGGTAGTAATCGCGATCATGGCGCGCAAGCTCAAGGAGAGCCCACAGTTCCAGATCCACCAGCGCATCAGCGAGCTGCGTAAAAGCGGCGCGGTGAAAGAAGCGCAGAACGTCGCCGTGACCTACGGCGTGGATTACGACGAACACAGCAAGGCTGGCCTCAAAGCGGCGTTCCGTGGCCCGGCCCGTCGCGCCACGCTGGTGATCGGCGCGGCGCTGCTGCTCAACTGGGCAGCGATCCAGGTGTTCAGCGTGCTTGGCACGTCGGTGATCGTCAGCGTGCACCACATCTCGTTCGAGAACTCGTTGATCATCCTCGTGCTGTCGAACCTGGTGGGTTACTGCGGCTACCTCAGCCATGGCTGGATGGGCGACAAGATCGGCCGCCGCAACGTGATCGGCCTGGGCTGGATGCTCGGCGGGCTGTCGTTCGCCGGCATGCTGTTCGGCCCAAGCAACATGGCCATGGTGGTCGGGCTTTACAGCCTGGGCCTGTTCTTCCTGATCGGGCCGTACTCGGCGGCGCTGTTCTTTATCAGCGAAAGTTTCCCCACCAGCATCCGCGCCACCGGTGGCGCAATCATCCATGCCATGGGGCCGATTGGTGCAGTGGTCGCAGGCTTCGGTGCGACCCAAGTGTTGTCCGCCGGCAGCGACTGGCAGACCGCTGCGCTGTGGTTCGGCGCGTTGCCGTGCTTCCTGTCCGGCATGTTGATGTTTGCCGCCCGCCATGTGCGTCCGGAAACCGTTCAATAAGGAGCCATTGATGAGTCGTAAAGTTGCCTTGATTACCGGTGCCGCCAGCGGCATCGGCCAAGCCCTCGCCGTGGCCTATGCGCGCAGCGGCGTGGCAGTGGTGGGCGGGTATTACCCGGCCGACCCGCACGACCCGCAAGCCACTGTCGACCTGGTGGAACAGGCCGGTGGCGAATGCCTGATGTTGCCACTGGACGTGGGCGATACCGCTTCGGTGGACGCCCTGGCCGCACAGGCCGTGCAGCACTTCGGCCGGTTGGATTACGCGGTCGCCAACGCCGGCTTGCTGCGTCGCGCGCCGCTGCTGGAGATGACCGATGCGCTGTGGGACGAGATGCTCAACGTCGACCTGACGGGGGTGATGCGCACCTTCCGTGCGGCGACGCGGCACATGAAGGAAGGCGGCGCACTGGTGGCGATTTCCTCGATTGCCGGTGGCGTGTACGGCTGGCAGGAACACTCGCACTATGCCGCCGCCAAGGCCGGTGTGCCGGGCTTGTGCCGGTCGCTGGCGGTGGAATTGGCGGGCTTGGGCATTCGTTGCAATGCGGTGATCCCTGGGTTGATCGAGACGCCGCAGTCCCTGGACGCGAAAAACTCGCTGGGGCCGGAGGGCTTGGCGAAAGCAGCGCGGGCGATTCCGTTGGGGCGGGTAGGGCGGGCTGATGAGGTGGCGTCGCTGGTGCAGTTTTTGACCAGTGAGGCGTCGAGTTATCTGACCGGGCAGAGCATCGTCATCGACGGCGGCCTCACTGTGCGCTGGCCTGACTAACAGGTGTACTCGATCAAAATGTGGGAGGGGGCTTGCCCCCTCCCACATTGGAAGTGGATTTTTTCAGGAGTTTTTGCATGAACCAACTGACTAACCGCCGGGCCGTGATCACCGGCGCCGGCAGCGGCATCGGCGCTGCCATCGCCCGCGCCTACGCCGTTGAAGGCGCGCGTCTGTTATTGGCCGACCGCAACGCGGCCAGCCTCGCCGAAACCGCGATCACCTGCCGCAACCTCGGTGCCGAGGTCTTCGAATGCCTGGCTGATGTGGGCACCGTCGAAGGCGCCCAAGCCAGTGTCGACCGTTGCGTCGAACACTTCGGCGGCATCGACATTCTGGTCAACAACGCCGGCATGCTGACCCAGGCGCGTTGCGTCGATCTGTCCATCGAGATGTGGAACGACATGCTGCGCGTCGACCTCACCAGTGTGTTCGTCGCCAGCCAGCGCGCCTTGCCCCACATGGTCGCGCAGCGTTGGGGGCGGATCATCAATGTGGCCTCGCAACTGGGCATCAAGGGCGGCGCCGAACTGACTCACTACGCAGCCGCCAAGGCCGGCGTGATCGGCTTTACCAAGTCTCTGGCGCTGGAAGTGGCCAAGGACAATGTGCTGGTCAACGCCATTGCCCCCGGCCCGATTGAAACGCCTTTGGTGGGCGGTATCAGCGACGACTGGAAGCGCGCCAAGGCCGCTGAACTGCCCCTGGGCCGCTTCGGTTTGGCGGATGAAGTCGCGCCCACCGCCGTGCTGCTCGCCAGCGAGCCGGGCGGCAATCTGTTCGTCGGCCAGACCCTGGGCCCGAACTCCGGCGACGTCATGCCATGAGTGAGGTGTAGCCATGTGCGGACTCTGCGGATTGCTCGGCGAAGACCTGCACTGGAGCGACCCCCTGGGCGACGAATTGCCCCGACGCCGCGAGCGCCTGCGCCGTATTGCGGCGATCAACCAGGTGTTGGCGGTGTTCCGGCTCAAGGTCGAAGACTTCCAGGGCGCCTCCTATCTGCTGTTGGGCGCCACCGGTAAACAGGCATTGGCGAGCGGCCTGGATCAACTCTGGCAGGCGGCCGAAACCATGCTCGGCCGCCCGCTGGACCCCCTCGATGCACTGCTGTTGGATCACCTGGAGTCCGCCCCATGAGCATCGCCCTGAATGTCATCACCGGCTTCCTCGGCAGCGGCAAGACCACTTTGCTCAAGCGCCTGCTGCAGGGCGAAAGCCTTGGCGATACCGCACTGCTGATCAATGAATTCGGCGACGTCGGCATCGACCATCTGTTGGTCGAAGAAGTCGCGCCCGACACCGTGCTGCTGCCCAGCGGCTGCGTGTGCTGCTCGATCCGTGGCGAACTCAAGGACGCGCTGCTCGGCCTGTTGCAACGCCGTGAGCGTGGCGAAATACCTGCGTTCAAACGGGTGATCCTGGAAACCACCGGCCTGGCCGACCCGGCGCCGATCCTCGCCACCCTGAACAACGATGTGCAATTGCGTGGGCGTTTTCACATTGGCCTGGTGATCACCCTGGTCGACGCCAGCCACGCCGCCCTGCAAGAACGCCTGCACCCGGAGTGGCTGGCCCAGGTGGCGGCCGCGGACCGTTTGCTGCTGAGCAAGACGGACCTGGCGGGCGACTGCGAGCCACTGCGGGCGCACCTGCGGGCACTCAACGCCGGCACGCCGATCCTCAACACCCATGACATCCACAGCGGCGATCAACTGCTGCTCGGCGAGGGCCTGCGCAGCGCCGAGCCGACGGTGGAAGTCAGCCGCTGGCAACTGCATCAAACCACCAGCGCCACCCACGGCGCGGCGCAAGTGTGCAGCCTGACCTTCGACCAGCCGCTGGACTGGGTGGGTTTCGGGGTGTGGTTGTCGATGCTGTTAAGATGCCACGGCGAACGAATCCTTCGCGTCAAAGGACTGCTCAACGTGAACGCCAGCAACGCCCCCATCGTCATTCATGGCGTGCAGCACTGCCTGCATGCCCCGGTCCATCTGCCTGCGTGGCCGGGCACGGATCGGCAATCGCGCCTGGTGTTTATCCTGCGCGGCCTGGACCCGGCGCTGCTCCGGCGATCCTTTGAGGCGTTCTCGCGGCGGTTCGCCGGATGATCACCCTACGTGTCCTCGGCACCTCCGTGACCTTGCTCGAAACCTTGCGCGTTCGGGCTGAACAGGAACTGGGCATTCGGCTGATCTACCAGGTGCACGACGTCGAACAGGCCCAGCGCATTGCGGTGATGCAGCCCGACAGCTACGACCTGTACGACCAGTGGTTTCACAACGTCGACTTTGTGTGGCCGGCCCGTGCGATCCAGCCCATCGATACACGACGCATCGCGCTGTGGCATGAGATCAACGACCTGCCCAAGCGCGGGCGCCTGTGCTCCAGCGACCGCCTGGGCAGTGGCAGCGTGCCCAGCGAGCGTTTATTCGTGCAGCACGACGGCAGCCTCGGCAGCACCGTCACCGAACGCATCAGCATGCTGCCCCTGACCCACAATGCCGACAGTTTCGCCTACCGCCCCGAGCGTCTGCCCGAAGGCTTTTGCCACGGCAACGAGAGCTGGGGCTGGCTGCTGGACCCGGCCTGGCGCGCGCGCACGGCGCTGCAAAGTGACGCCGCCATCGGCGCCCTGGATGCCGCGCTGGCGGTGCAGGGCGCAGGGCTGGCCCGTTTTAACGACATCGGCAACATGAGCATCGAAGAGATCGACGTGTTGGCTGACATTCTAGTGCGCAAGCAGAAAGAGGGGCACTTCGCGGCGTTCTGGTCTGACGATGAAGAGGCGGCGCAATTGATGCTCAGCCCGAACGTTGATATCCAGAGCCTGTGGTCGCCGACCTTGATGCGCTTGCATCGCGCCGGGGTGAAATACCGTCTGGCCGTGCCCCGCGAAGGCTATCGCGCCTGGTTTGGCGGTTTGTCGCTGTCGCGCCATGCCCAAGGCCCGGTGCTGGATGCGGCCTATGCCTACCTCAACTGGTGGCTGTCCGGCTGGCCCGGCGCGGTTATGGCCCGCCAGGGTTACTACATCGGCAACCCGGCGCGCAGTCGCGACCACCTGAGCAGCGCTGAGTGGGATTATTGGTATGCCGGGAAGGCTGCTCGGGAAGAGTTGTTGGGGAGTGATGGGTTGCCGTTGATTGATGTGGGTGAGGTGCGGGA
The DNA here is from genome assembly GCF_023701505.1 of Pseudomonas sp. SR18. Lineage (NCBI taxonomy): Bacteria > Pseudomonadati > Pseudomonadota > Gammaproteobacteria > Pseudomonadales > Pseudomonadaceae > Pseudomonas > Pseudomonas sp. SR18. The sequence continues at coordinate 16,669 of NZ_JAMQAU010000032.1, forward strand.
CGGGGGGTCGTATGAGCAGCGGATGGGGCATATCGCTGTGTGGAATTCGGTGATGGATGAGCACAACTACCTGGTGCGCCGGTGGGGGGATTTCATGCGGGCGCGGTGTGTTTGATTGAGTGGGCTGGGTGATCGCTCGGATAAAAAATGTGGGAGGGGGGGGACCGGGTTTGTCGGGGTACATATCCGTTATTTGGGTAACGGCTGCCTATGGTTTCGCCCTTACGGCGGGTCACTTTTGGAAAGCCATCCATGGCGCAGGGCGGCTAAACTGGCATCCCTGCCGGTTTACCCCCCAAATCAATATCGGATTCCGGCCATCGTGGTTGACGGGGCGATTCCCGATCAAAAGCAAGAGCGCGGCGGCCTTAGAACCGACCGGTGTTGTGTCGGATGTACTGGGTTAAAAATGTGGGAGAGGGCTTGCCCTCGATAGCTGTGGATCAGTCACAGCTGCATCAGCTGACACTCCCCCATCGGGGGCAAGTCCCCTCCCACATTTTGATCTCCATATATCAGATAGATCTCAGCCTGCTTTTGATCTGCTTTTGATCTGGCTCTTACATCCTTTTCGCTGACGAAGTCAGCGGTCTTTTGATCTGCGCTTTTGATTTTGATCTTGATCTCAGGCGCCCCGTCAAACACGCTGGCCGAACGCAGGCTTGAATCCGTGGGTAACCCGGCAGGACGCCGGGTTAGCCGCGCTGGGCCAAGGATGGCCCATCGCGGCGGCCCACG
>NZ_JAMQAU010000033.1:0-5493 GCF_023701505.1 Pseudomonas sp. SR18
GCGGGTAGTGGGTGGTGGTGGCGTTCCATGCGCTGACGATCTGCTGCTGCTCGGCGTGGTCCAGCATCGCCAGGTCGGCCAGCCGCTGTTGCGGGTCGGCAATGAGGCTTTGCAGCAAGTGCAGCCAATGCCGCCCAAGGCGCTCGATGGTGGTGGCGTTGAACAGGTCGGTGGCGTAGGTGAGTGTTGCGCTCAAGCCCTCGGCCGATTCGCTGGTGCTGAGGGTCAGGTCAAATTGCGAGGTGCTGCCCTCCCAGTCCAATCCCTCGACCTGCAACGCCAAAGGCAGTGACGGGCGTTCGGTGGCGCTGGGTTTGTCGGCACTCTGGTGGTTGAACATCACCTGGAACAGCGGGTTATGGCTGAGGCTGCGCTCTGGTTGCAAGGCCTCCACCAGTTGCTCGAACGGCAGGTCCTGATGCGCCTGGGCATCCAGTGCATGTTGCTTGACCTGTTGCAGCAGAGCCTCGACCCGCAGGTGCGAGCTGAACTCGGCTTTCATGACTTGGGTGTTCACGAAGAAGCCGATCAGCCCCTCGGTTTCGACCCGGTTGCGGTTGGCAATCGGCACACCGACGCGAATATCGTTCTGGCCGCTGTAGCGGTGCAACAGCGTCTGGAAAGACGCCAGCAACAGCATGAACGGCGTCACACCCAGGCGATGGGCAAAGGCTTGCACTGCATCGCCCAGGCCAGGCGTGAGGGTAAGTGACAGGTGGGCACCCCGGTAGCTTTGTTCAGCCGGGCGCGGGCGATCTGTCGGCAACTCCAATACGCTGTTTTCGCCGGCCAACTGGGCGGTCCAGTAGGCCAGTTGACGTTCGCGCTCGCCGGCTTGCATCCATTGCCGTTGCCAGGCGGCATAGTCGGCGTACTGGATGGGCAACGGCGCCAGCGAGTGAGGCTGCCCAGCCTGGGCGGCGCCATACAGGCTGATCAGTTCCTCCACCATCAACTGCACCGACCAGCCATCGGAAACGATGTGGTGCTGGGTAAGTACCAGTACATGTTCATCGTCCGCCAGGCGCAGCAGCCTGACCCGCAGCAGCGGGCCGTTTTGCAGGTCGAACAGTTGCCGGGTTTCGTGCTCCACAAATGTCTTGATCGTGGCGTCGTCCGGTGTGCCGTTCAGCGTCTCGACCACCAGCGCCAGCGGCGCATGGTCGGCGATGATTTGGCGCGGTTGTTCGTTTTCCACCACGAAGGTGGTGCGCAGTGCCTCGTGACGGGCGATCAGTTGATTGAACGCTTGCTCCAGCGCCGCGACATCCAGCGCGCCTTTGAGGCGCAGTGCGGCCGGCAAGTGGTACGCGGCGCTATGCGGGTCCAATTGCCAGAGGAACCACTGGCGCTCCTGCGCGTAGGACAGGGGCAGCGATTGAGTGCGTTCGACGGACACCAGTGGCAGCTCATGCTGCCGTGCGCGACCGTCCAGGCCGGCGACGAAATCCCCGAGCACGCTGCGTTCGAACAGGCTGCGCAGGGCGACATCCAGCCCCAGGGCCTGACGCACCCTGGAAATGATCTGCGTCGCCAGCAACGAATGGCCGCCGAGTGCGAAGAAGTCATCCGTGAGGCCCACCTGCTCAAGGTTGAGCACGCTTTGCCAGATTCCGGCGACCTGGGTTTCCAGGGCCGTTCGCGGCGCCACATAGTGGTTTTGCTGTTGGCTGGCATCCGGCTTGGGCAGCGCTTTACGGTCCAGCTTGCCGTTCGGGCTCAGGGGCAGCACATCAAGGAACATCAGGAAGCCCGGCACCATGTAGTCCGGCAGCACGGCGGCCAACGCGGCCTTGATCGACTGACGCAGCTCTGCGTGCGGCACGGCCGTGGCATGGGGCACCACATAACCCACCAACTGCAAGCCGCTGGCTGCCGGTTGGGCGAGGACGATGGCGTCTCGCACCACGTCTTGCTCCAGCAGTCGGGCCTCGATTTCGCCCAACTCGATACGGAAACCGCGAATCTTCACCTGATGGTCGATCCGGCCGACATATTCGATCACCCCCTCGGGGGTGTAGCGCGCCAGGTCGCCGGTGCGGTACAAGCGGCCGCCGCCTTGGCTGAACGGGTCCGGCATGAAGCGCTCGGCCGTCAGGTCCGGGCGATTGAAATAACCGCGTGCCAGCAACTCGCCGCCGATCATCAGTTCGCCCACCACGCCAATCGGCGCCGGGGCACCGCTGTCGTCCAGCAGGTAAATGCTGCGCCCGGCCAGAACCTTGCCGATGGGCATGGTCAGTGGCGTCGGGCGGGCGCCGGTTACGTAGTCGGTGCAATCGAGGGCAGTGACCGTGACCGTGGCTTCAGTAGGGCCATAGGTGTTGAGCAATTTGACGTGGCCAAGGCCGGCCTGGCTCCACGCGGCGAGGCCTTCCGGCGGCATGGCTTCACCACCGGCGTGCACTTGCTTGAGTCGCCCGTAATCCCGTGGACCCGCCGCGGCAAAATCCTTGGCCAGCAGGTTCCAGTAGGCCGTGGTCAGGTCGACCACACTGATCTGGTGCTTGAGCAGTGCGCGGTAGAACGTCTCGGTGTCCCAGATTTCAGTGCCGCGCAGCACCACCGACGCGCCGCAGATCAGTGCCGGGTACAACTGCTCGACGAAACCGTCGAAGTTGAAGGTGGAAAACTGCAGGATGCGGTCGCCGCCATTGAGATTGAAAAACCCCAGCGACACATAGGCATGGCGAGTCAGCGAGGATTGGTTGATGCCCACGCCTTTTGGCCGGCCCGTGGAACCGGAGGTGAACATCACATACGCAAGGTTATCGGCATGGGCGCGATTGGCCAGGTTGCTATCGTCCAGATCGTCCCAGGCTTGGTTCTGGTCCAGGCACAGATGCGCCACATCGGCAGGAATCTTCAGGCGTTCGCGCAAGTGGCCCTGGGTCAGCATCAGTTGCGTGCCGCTGTCTTCGATCATGCACAGCAACCGATCCTGCGGGTATTCCGGATCCAGGGGCACGTAGGCGCCGCCGGCCTTGAGCACCGCCAGCAAGCCGATGATCATGTCCAGGCCGCGCTCCACGGCAATCCCCACCAGCACGTCGGGCCCGACGCCCAGGCTCACCAAATGGCGGGCCAGGCGATTGGCCTGGGCGTTGAGTTCGGCGTAACTCAGCTGGCGGTCTTCGAAGAGCAAGGCCGGGGCTGATGGTTGCTTCGCCACCTGGGCTTCAAACAACTGATGGACCCGTTGTTCACTTGGGTATTCGAGGGTGGCACTGCTCCAGTCATGGAGCATCAGGTGCCGTTCTTCACGCCCAAGCATGTCCAGTTCACCCAGGCGTTGCTGCGGGTTACGGACGATGGCCTGCAACAGGTTTTGCCAATGCCCGGCCATACGCTGGACGGTTGGGGCTTCAAACAGGTCGATGGCATAGGTGAGGGTGGCCAGCAGATCGTCGGCGGACTCGGTGGTATCCAGCGAGAGGTCGAACTGGGTGCTGGGCAACGTGCCTTCCAAGACTTCAAGGCTCAGGCCGGGCAAGCTGACGCTGTGTTGGGGCTGCACGCTGGCATGGTTGTACATCACCTGGAACAGCGGGCTATGGCTGAGGCTGCGCTCCGGTTGCAGGGCTTCCACCAGTTGCTCGAAGGGCAGGTCCTGGTGAGCCTGGGCCTGTAAGGCATGGTGTTTGACCTGTTGCAGCACGTCGACAAACCGCGCCTGGCCGTCGAGTTCTGTACGCAATACCTGGGTGTTGACGAAAAACCCGATCAGCCCTTCGGTTTCCACGCGGTTGCGGTTGGCAATCGGCACACCGACACGGATGTCGGTTTGCCCGCTGTAGCGATGCAACAGGGTTTGGAACGAGGCCAGCAACAGCATGAACAACGTCACGCCTTGCTGCTGGGCCAATTGCTTGAGCGACTGATTCAACGGGTGGCCCAGCGCAAGTTCCAGTTGGGCGCCGCGGTAGCTCTGCTCGGACGGCCGGGTGTGGTCGGCGGGCAGTTCCAATACCGTCTGCTCGCCACCCAACTGTTCGGTCCAGTAGGCCAGTTGGCGCTCGCGCTCTCCAGCTTCCATCCACTGACGCTGCCACACGCCATAGTCGGCGTACTGCACAGGCAGGTCGGGCAGGCTGGCGGGTTGCTGCTGGCTGAAACCTGCGTACAGGGCAATCAGCTCCTGGATCATCACGTTGATCGACCAGCCATCGGAGACAATATGGTGCTGGGTGAGGATCAGGACGTGATCGTCATCCGCCAGTTTCAGCAGTTTTACCCTGAGCAGCGGGCCGTGCTGCAAGTCGAACAGCTGCTGGATTTCGTGTTCAACACACGCCTGGATCACTTGCTCGTCTGCGCCCGGCCGTGACTCGACGGTGATTGCCAGCGGGGCGTGGGCGGCGATCCGTTGCACGGCACGCTCGCCGTCCTGGGCGAACGAAGTGCGCAGGCTTTCATGGCGCTCGATCAGGTGGTCAAAGCTGCGCTGCAGTGCCTGGGTGTCCAGATGGCCTTGCAGGCGCAGGGCCGCCGGGATGTGGTACGCGGTGCTTTGAGGGTCCAGTTGCCAGAGGAACCACTGGCGTTCCTGGGCATACGACAGGCGCAGCGGCTGATCGCGTGCGACCCGTACCAAGGGCGGCTCATGGCGGGCCGGTTCTTGCTCCAGGGTGGCCACGAACGCCTGCAAGGTGCTGCACTCGAACAGGTTGCGCAGGGGCACATCGGTGTTCAGGGCATGCCGCACTCGGGAGACGACCTGGGTGGCCAGCAGTGAATGACCGCCCAGCTCAAAGAAGTCATCGTAAAGGCCGACGGTTTCACGCTTGAGCACGTCTTGCCAGATCGCGGCGATCTGCTGTTCCAGCGGGCTGTGCGGCGCCACGTAGGTTTTTTGCAGCAGGTTTGCATCGGGTTTCGGCAGGGCCTTGCGGTCCAGTTTGCCGTTGGGGCTCAGGGGCAGTTGATCGAGGAAGATCAACTGGGCGGGCACCATGTAGTCAGGCAGGTGTTCGCCCAGGCGTTGCTTGATGTGGCTGCGCAGTTCATCTGCGTCACCGGCTTCGCTGGGCACGGCGTAGGCGACTAACTGGCCGTCGGCCGCAATCACCACGGCTTCGCGTACGCAGTCCAGTTCCATCAGGCGGGTTTCGATCTCGCCCAGCTCAATGCGCAGGCCACGGATTTTTACCTGATGGTCGATACGGCCCCGGTATTCGATGACGCCGTCGGGACGGTAGCTGGCCAGGTCGCCGGTGCGATACAGGCGTTGGCCGTCACCGAACGGGCTGGTCATGAAACGCTCGGCGGTAAGGGCAGGGCGGCGGTGGTAACCCCGGGCCAGGCCTTCGCCGCCCAGGTACAGCTCGCCGATGACACCGGCCGGCACCGGTTGCAGCTCGGCATCGAGGATGTAGGTGGTGAGGTTGGCGATCGGCTGGCCAATCGGCACGCTGGCCTTGCCTTCTTCGCGGCAGGTCCAGTGGGTCACGTCGATGGCGGCTTCGGTAGGGCCGTAAAGGTTGAACAAGCCGG
>NZ_JAMQAU010000034.1:0-5381 GCF_023701505.1 Pseudomonas sp. SR18
AAGAAACCCCACGCGAAAACCTGACGATCAGCTTCACCGCAGGCACCAACGCCGACGGCTACTACGCCATCTCCGGCAATAACGTGGTCCTGACCGCTAAAGGCGCCGAATTCGTAAACGCGGGTAATCAGCTACCGAAAATCGACCTGACTGTTACTGACGCTGGTGGCCTCAGCTCTACCGGCGAAGGCCAGCCGACTGTGACCCTGGTTAACGACGTTCCACTGATCGACATCACACCGACCACCATCGTCGAAAACACCGCCGAAGCAGGCACCATCGCCGGTACCTTCAACGCGCGTGACGAAGAAACCCCACGCGAAAATCTGACGATCAGCTTCACCGCTGGTACCAACGCAGACGGTTACTACGCCATCTCCGGCAACGACGTCGTACTGACCGCCAAAGGCGCCGAATTCGTCAACGCGGGTAATCAGCTGCCGAAGATCGACCTGACCGTCACCGACGCCGGTGGCCTCAGCTCTACCGGCGAAGGCCAGCCGACTGTAACCCTGGTCAACGACGTTCCACTGATCGACATCACGCCGACCACCATCGTCGAAAACACCGCCGAAGCAGGCACCATCGCCGGTACCTTCAACGCACGTGACGAAGAAACTCCGCGTGAAAACCTGACCATCAACTTCACCACCGGCACCAACGCTGACGGCTATTACAGCCTCTCCGGCAACAATGTCGTGTTGACCCAAAAAGGCGCCGATTTCGTCAACGCTGGCAACCAGCTGCCGAAGATCGACCTGACTGTCACCGACGCCGGTGGCCTCAGCTCCACCGGCGAAGGCCAGCCAACCGTAACCCTGGTCGATGACACCCCGACCGCCGTCGACGGCCGCATCGAGGGCAACGAAGACACCTCGATCGAGCTCACTTGGGCGACGTTCGGCGTCCAGGACGAAGATTCCACCAGCCTGGCAGTGGTGTTTACCAGCCTGCCGGCCGGTTCCATCGAATACAAAGTCGACGGCGAGTGGGTCAAGCTCACCACGGCCGATCTGAAAACCGACACCTCGGCGGGCAAGGCCTTCACTCAGGCTGACTTCGATGCCCACAACGTGCGTTACACCCCGGCAGACAACGAGTCGGGCGATAACAGCTTCGGCGGCACTGGCGTGGGTAACAAGCAAGGCGATTACACCGAGCTGAACTTCCAGGCGACTGACGGCAGCTCCTACAGCGACACTAAAACCATCACCGTGGATATCCACCCGGTGACGGATGTGCCGGTTTTGACCTTCGGTCAAGTGCCAACCGGTCTGACCATTCAAACCTGGACCGGCAGCAACCTGCCGGCTGAACTGGGCACCAACGGCCAAGGCGTTACCCAGTCGAGCACGCTGATCAATGTGATCAACGCCCAGACCGCTGACAGCGCAGCCTCCACTGGCGTGACCAGCAATGTGAGCAACGGCAACGTGGCCGAAGGCACCGCGACCAAAGTGTCGGGCCTGGTCTACTTGGAAGCCGGCAAGAGCTACACCTTCAGCGGTACTGCCGACGACAGTCTGGCAATCACCGTAGGCGGCAAGCTGGTTGCTTCCGAGACCTGGAGCCAGGGCAGCGGGATTGGCGGGTCGACCTACACGCCGACCGAGTCGGGTTACTACACCCTCGACGTCTACCACTACAACCAGAACGGCCCGGGCAACTACGACGTCAACGTATCGACCAACAACGGCCCGGCCGTGTCGTTGGGCAACAGCGGCCTGCAGACCTACACCAGTGTGGCCGCGCTTGAAGCCGCCGGCATGGTGCTCGGCGACAGCCACGTGGTGAACGGCGAAGGCTATTACACCGGTTCCGTCTACAACCACGGCCTGGAAGACACCGCGATCAAGATCGCGCCGATTACCGCCACGTTCGTCGACAACGACGGCTCGGAATCCCACAAGGTTGAAATCAGCGGCCTGCCGGAAGGCGCCGTGCTCACCGACGGCACCACTGGTCACAGCATCACCTCGACCGGCGCAAGCACGCTCTACGATGTGAGCACCTGGAACCTGAGCACCCTGACCGTTACCCCGTTCAAGGACTCGACTGCCAGTTTCGACCTGACCGTCAAAGCCACGGCCAAAGAGCTGAGCACCGGCGTTGAGGAAGTTACCAGCGGCAAGATCGGCATCGTAGTCACTGCGGTCAACGACGCGCCGGTGCTGGGCAACGGTTCGACCAACGCGTTCGGCGACACCTACATTGAAGGCAAGCCAGGCGGCTACGTTGCGGCAAACCTGACCATCGCCGACGTCGACAACAGCACCTTGCAAAGCGCCAAGGTCACGCTGGTCAACCACCTGACCGATGACGTGCTGATCGCGGATGTCAGCAACACCAAAATCACCGTCAGCTATGACAAGAACACCGGTGTGCTGAGCCTGTCCGGCGAAGCCACCAAGGCTGAGTACCAAGAAGTCCTGCGCTCGGTGCACTTCGCCAGCGAGAGCGAAGACCCGAGCCCGGTCAATCGCAACCTGACCATCACCGTGAACGACGGTCAGGCGGACTCCGCGCCAGTGACCTCGGTGGTCTACGTGGTTCCGGTCAACGATGTGCCGGTAGTCAGCTTCGACAGCACCACCTTCACCGAGCAGACCGCAGGCGGCGCGCTGGTCAAGAACCTGTCCATCAGCGACGTCGACAACTCCACCTTCAGCAAAGTGGTGGTCACGGTTGATCACCTGGTGTCTGGTGATCTGCTCAGCAATGCCGATGTACTCAAGGCCCTGGCCGTTGCCGGTATCACCATCACCGAAACCGGCAGCGCCGCGGATGGCAAAGTCGTCTACACCCTGACCAGCAATTCGCCAGCCGGCAGCAGCGCGGCGGACTTCATCAAGCTGGTTGAAGCGATTACCTTCCAAGCCCCGGGCAACAATCCGGCTGGCACTGATCGCACCGTCACCATCGACGTCACCGACATCGGCGGCGGCAACCTTGACCGCGAGCCACCGGAAACCGGCAGCGCCACCGGTAAGGTCACCATCGACCTGTTCAACGATGCCCCGACCGCCTCGGCTGACCCAGCCAGTGCCAACGAAGACCACGCCGCAACCATCGTCCTGAGTGGCGCCGACGTGGATGGCTCCGTTGCCAGCTTCGTCATCACCACCTTGCCGACCAACGGCACGCTCTACAGCGACTCGACGCTCACCATCGCCCTGAAAGTCGGCGACTCGGTACCGGCAGGTGCCGACGGCAAGGCTTCGGTGTACTTCTCGCCGACCGGCGACTGGAGCGGCAGCACTTCGCTGACCTTCACCGCCGTCGACAATGCCGGCAAACCAAGCAGCGACACCACCGCAGCAATCACCATCGCGCCAGTCACCGACACCCCGCACCTGGGCCTGCTCGGCGGCGGCGTGGTGAGCGCGATCAACTTCGACAGTGCCCCGATCAACGGCGCCTGGGGCACGGTCGCGGTTGGCGATGCCAATAACGCAGCCGGCACGGGCACCAATCCGAACACCCAATGGCTGACCGGCAACGCCGACGGCAAAGTGGAAATCGGCCAAGGCAGCGTCTACGGCGTAGAGACCCCAGGCAACAGCCCGGTCATCGAGCTGGAGAAAAACGCCGGCGATGACGCCAGCCTGTACACCATCATCAAGGCTGAAAGCGGCACTGCTTACACCATCTCGGTCGACTACTCGCCGCGTGCGGGCGCCGAGAACAACTCGGTGATCGACGTGTTCTGGGGCGGCGTCAAAGTCGGCACCCTGGACGCCACCGTCGTGGGCATGAAGACCTACACCTTCACCGTGCCCGTCACCGCTGACGGCGACGCCAAACTCGAATTCAAGGCCCCGGCCGGCGACACCAACAACTCGCTTGGCGGCGTGCTGGACAACATCAGCGTTACCCAAGTGCTGAACACCGGCCTGGAAGATCACGCGATCAAGTTGTCCGCGATTGATGCTTATGCCACTGACACAGATGGTTCCGAGACCCTCAAGCTGGAAATCAGCGGCATTCCGCAAGGCGCGACCATTTCCGATGGCACGCCGGGCCACAGCTTCACGGCCACGGCTGACGTGCAAAGCATCGATATCAGCAGCTGGAACAAGGCCACACTGGTCTACAACCCGGTGCCAAACGCCAACGGCCTGGTGAACCTCACCGTTACCGCCACTGCGCAAGATGGCGATGCGACGCCGAAGTCCGAGTCGATTACGCTGCCGATCAATGTGATTGCGGTCAACGACCTGCCAGTGATTGAAGTCGTCGCGAACGACCTGGTAGAAAAACAGGTCGGCGAAGGCACCGTCGCCGGTACCTTTACCGTGAGCGACGTCGAGACTCCGATTGCCGATCTGAAAGTCACCTTCACCGGCGACACCAACAAAAACGGCTACTACACCCTCGTGGGCAACGCCGTGGTGTTGACCCTGGCGGGCGCGAACTTCGTCAACGCGGGTAACAAACTGCCGGCCATTGACCTGACCGTCACCGACGCCGACAAGGGCAGCTCCCACGATGCGGCTACGCCGGGTGTGACGCTGGTCAACGATGTGCCGCTGATTGATATCACGCCGACCACTATTGTCGAGAACACTGCTGAAGCGGGCACCGTTGCCGGTACCTTCAACGCACGTGATGAAGAGACACCGCGTGATGGTCTGACTGTTAGCTTCACTGCTGGTACTAACGCAGACGGCTTCTACGCCATCTCGGGCAACAACGTTGTGCTGACGGCTAAAGGTGCTGACTTCGTCAACGCGGGTAACCCGCTGCCGAAGATCGACTTGACCGTCACCGACGCTGGTGGCCTCAGCTCTACCGGCGAAGGCCAGCCGACCGTAACGCTGGTCAACGACGTTCCGCTGATTGACGTTACGCCGGCCACTATCGTTGAGAACGCTGCTGAAGCGGGCACCGTTGCAGGTACTTTCAACGCACGTGATGAAGAAACTCCTCGCGATGGTCTGACTGTTAGCTTCACTGCAGGCACCAACGCAGACGGCTACTACGCCATCTCGGGCAGCAACATTGTGCTGACGGCCAAAGGCGCCGAATTCGTCAACGCTGGCAACCCGCTGCCGAAGATCGACCTGACCGTCACCGACGCCGGTGGTCTCAGCTCTACTGGCGAAGGCCAGCCGACTGTGACGCTGGTCAATGACGTACCGTTGATCGACATCACGCCGACCACCATCGTTGAGAACGCTGCTGAAGCAGGCACCGTTGCCGGTACTTTCGTTGCTAAAGACGAAGAGACACCGCGTGATGGTCTGACTGTTAACTTCACTGCTGGTACTAACGCAGACGGCTACTACGCCATCTCGGGCAACAACGTTGTGCTGACGGCCAAAGGCGCCGAATTCGTCAACGCGGGTAACCCGCTGCCGAAGATCGATCTGACTGTCACC
>NZ_JAMQAU010000035.1:0-3437 GCF_023701505.1 Pseudomonas sp. SR18
AAATTGGGTATGTGATAGCTTTCGGTGTCTTGTGAGCGTCGAACTTTCGGTTCATCTCGTCTTCACACACCGCAATCTGGCCTTTCGACGCAAATTGCTTGGGTGTTATATGGTCAAGCCTCACGGGCAATTAGTATTGGTTAGCTCAACGCCTCACAGCGCTTACACACCCAACCTATCAACGTCGTAGTCTTCGACGGCCCTTCAGGGAACTCAAGGTTCCAGTGAGATCTCATCTTGAGGCTAGTTTCCCGCTTAGATGCTTTCAGCGGTTATCTATTCCGAACATAGCTACCCGGCAATGCCACTGGCGTGACAACCGGAACACCAGAGGTTCGTCCACTCCGGTCCTCTCGTACTAGGAGCAGCCCCTCTCAAATCTCAAACGTCCACGGCAGATAGGGACCGAACTGTCTCACGACGTTCTAAACCCAGCTCGCGTACCACTTTAAATGGCGAACAGCCATACCCTTGGGACCGGCTTCAGCCCCAGGATGTGATGAGCCGACATCGAGGTGCCAAACACCGCCGTCGATATGAACTCTTGGGCGGTATCAGCCTGTTATCCCCGGAGTACCTTTTATCCGTTGAGCGATGGCCCTTCCATACAGAACCACCGGATCACTAAGACCTACTTTCGTACCTGCTCGACGTGTCTGTCTCGCAGTCAAGCGCGCTTTTGCCTTTATACTCTACGACCGATTTCCGACCGGTCTGAGCGCACCTTCGTACTCCTCCGTTACTCTTTAGGAGGAGACCGCCCCAGTCAAACTACCCACCATACACTGTCCTCGATCCGGATAACGGACCTGAGTTAGAACCTCAAAGTTGCCAGGGTGGTATTTCAAGGTTGGCTCCACGCAGACTGGCGTCCACGCTTCAAAGCCTCCCACCTATCCTACACAAGCAAATTCAAAGTCCAGTGCAAAGCTATAGTAAAGGTTCACGGGGTCTTTCCGTCTAGCCGCGGATACACTGCATCTTCACAGCGATTTCAATTTCACTGAGTCTCGGGTGGAGACAGCGCCGCCATCGTTACGCCATTCGTGCAGGTCGGAACTTACCCGACAAGGAATTTCGCTACCTTAGGACCGTTATAGTTACGGCCGCCGTTTACCGGGGCTTCGATCAAGAGCTTCGCGTTAGCTAACCCCATCAATTAACCTTCCGGCACCGGGCAGGCGTCACACCCTATACGTCCACTTTCGTGTTTGCAGAGTGCTGTGTTTTTAATAAACAGTCGCAGCGGCCTGGTATCTTCGACCGGCATGAGCTTACGGAGCAAGTCCTTCACCCTCACCGGCGCACCTTCTCCCGAAGTTACGGTGCCATTTTGCCTAGTTCCTTCACCCGAGTTCTCTCAAGCGCCTTGGTATTCTCTACCCAACCACCTGTGTCGGTTTGGGGTACGGTTCCTGGTTACCTGAAGCTTAGAAGCTTTTCTTGGAAGCATGGCATCAACCACTTCGCTAACTAAAAGTTAGCTCGTCATCAGCTCTCGGCCTTAAGATCCCGGATTTACCTAAGATCTCAGCCTACCACCTTAAACTTGGACAACCAACGCCAAGCTGGCCTAGCCTTCTCCGTCCCTCCATCGCAATAACCAGAAGTACAGGAATATTAACCTGTTTTCCATCGACTACGCTTTTCAGCCTCGCCTTAGGGACCGACTAACCCTGCGTCGATTAACGTTGCGCAGGAAACCTTGGTCTTTCGGCGTGGGTGTTTTTCACACCCATTGTCGTTACTCATGTCAGCATTCGCACTTCTGATACCTCCAGCAAGCTTCTCAACTCACCTTCACAGGCTTACAGAACGCTCCTCTACCGCATCACTTACGTGATACCCGTAGCTTCGGTGTATGGTTTGAGCCCCGTTACATCTTCCGCGCAGGCCGACTCGACTAGTGAGCTATTACGCTTTCTTTAAAGGGTGGCTGCTTCTAAGCCAACCTCCTAGCTGTCTAAGCCTTCCCACATCGTTTCCCACTTAACCATAACTTTGGGACCTTAGCTGACGGTCTGGGTTGTTTCCCTTTTCACGACGGACGTTAGCACCCGCCGTGTGTCTCCCATGCTCGGCACTTGTAGGTATTCGGAGTTTGCATCGGTTTGGTAAGTCGGGATGACCCCCTAGCCGAAACAGTGCTCTACCCCCTACAGTGATACATGAGGCGCTACCTAAATAGCTTTCGAGGAGAACCAGCTATCTCCGAGCTTGATTAGCCTTTCACTCCGATCCACAGGTCATCCGCTAACTTTTCAACGGTAGTCGGTTCGGTCCTCCAGTTAGTGTTACCCAACCTTCAACCTGCCCATGGATAGATCGCCCGGTTTCGGGTCTATTCCCAGCGACTAGACGCCCTATTAAGACTCGCTTTCGCTACGCCTCCCCTATTCGGTTAAGCTCGCCACTGAAAATAAGTCGCTGACCCATTATACAAAAGGTACGCAGTCACCCAACAAAGTGGGCTCCCACTGCTTGTACGCATACGGTTTCAGGATCTATTTCACTCCCCTCTCCGGGGTTCTTTTCGCCTTTCCCTCACGGTACTAGTTCACTATCGGTCAGTCAGTAGTATTTAGCCTTGGAGGATGGTCCCCCCATATTCAGACAAAGTTTCTCGTGCTCCGTCCTACTCGATTTCATGACTAAGAGATTTTCGCGTACAGGGCTATCACCCACTATGGCCGCACTTTCCAGAGCGTTCCGCTAATCTCAAAGCCACTTAAGGGCTAGTCCCCGTTCGCTCGCCACTACTAAGGGAATCTCGGTTGATTTCTTTTCCTCAGGGTACTTAGATGTTTCAGTTCCCCTGGTTCGCCTCTTACGCCTATGTATTCAGCGTAAGATAACCATCTTATGATGGCTGGGTTCCCCCATTCAGACATCTCCGGATCAAAGTCTGTTTGCCGACTCCCCGAAGCTTTTCGCAGGCTACCACGTCTTTCATCGCCTCTGACTGCCAAGGCATCCACCGTATGCGCTTCTTCACTTGACCATATAACCCCAAGCAATCTGGTTATACTGTGAAGACAACATTCGCCGAAAATTCGAATTTCTCAATTAAGAGAACTCACAAATTTTACCTTAGCCTGATCCGTTACCAGTGAAAGTAACGTTCAGTCTATCTTTCTATCACATACCCAAATTTTTAAAGAACGATCTAATCAAAGACTAGAAATCAACATTCACCATCATCACAATGGAATGCTCATTTCTAAGCTTTCAACAACAGAAGCAGTAGTGGTGGAGCCAAACGGGATCGAACCGTTGACCTCCTGCGTGCAAGGCAGGCGCTCTCCCAGCTGAGCTATGGCCCCGTATTTCTACAGGCGTTTCCCACACAAAATTGGTGGGTCTGGGCAGATTCGAACTGCCGACCTCACCCTTATCAGGGGTGCGCTCTAACCAACTGAGCTACAGACCCAATTTCG
>NZ_JAMQAU010000036.1:0-3190 GCF_023701505.1 Pseudomonas sp. SR18
GCAACGTCCTGCGCACCCCGGCGAACAACAAACTGCGCATGGACGACACGCGGGGGCAGGAGCACGTCAAGCTGAGTACTGAGCACAGTGGCAAGAGCCAGTTGAATCTTGGGCATTTGGTGGATGGCAAGAAGAAAAAGCGCGGGGAGGGGTTTGAGTTGCGCACCGATGGTTGGGGCGCGATTCGGGGGGGCAAGGGGGTGTTTATCAGTGCTGATGAACAGCGACAAGCTCAAGGTAATCAGTTGGATATGGCGGCAGCCATTACACAACTGGAGGGGGCGTTGTCGCTTGCGCGCTCCATGGCACAGGCAGCCAGCAGCGCCGAAGTGAACCCCGCAGACATCGATAGCCAGTTGGGTCTGCAGCAGCGGCTTAAAGGACTCGTACAGCCCTGTGTCCTGCTCCATGCGCCGGCAGGTATTGGCGTGCTCACCCCGAAGGCCCTGTGCCTGTCTTCCGGCGGCGAGAGCGTGGGCATTATGGCGGCACGCAACACCGATATCACCGCTGGTCACGACATAACCGCAGTCGCCGAGGCCAGCGTGAGCGTGTTCGCTCAACGTGGTGAGCTGCAACTCAAAGCAGATAAAGGCAAGGTCGAACTGCATGCTCGGGGCAATAGCCTTCACGCCCTGGCAAAGTCCGACCTCAAAATCGAAAGCGTTGAAGGACGTGTGGAAATCAGTGCGCCAGGGGAGGTAGTGATCAATTGCGGTGGGGCCTATATCCGCCTCAAGGGCGGCGATATCGAGCTGGGTGCGCCCGGCAATATTTACCTCAAGGCCGCCCACGTGCAAAAACTTGGCAGCGCCAGTCTTCAGACGCCGGCATCAGTGTTGCCCACCGGATACGCCGGTGGCTATACCTTGAAAGACGCCACCCAGGCGGCGCTCCGATTCACTCGCTACCGAATAACCACTCAGCAGGGAGAGGTCTTCAGCGGTGTGACTGACAAGGACGGCAAGACCATGAGCGTCCATACCTGGATGCCGGGTAGCTTGAAAATCGAACTGCAGCAGACCGAGAAGTGGATCAGCTTCTGTGCCCCTCCGGGATCAAATTACCAAGGCATGAAATGCACCGCGACGATGGACGATGGCGAGGTCTTGCAGGGTGAGTTCGATCGCGAAAGCAAAGTCAGTTTTTATGCTTTTACGGGTAACTCCTGTGTCGGGTTCAACGTGCAGAACCTGGAACTTCAGGAAGAATTACCCAGCGGCGCAGAACAACTATTAAGCGAATTGGCGGAGTAACCGGTATGGATGCTTTTTATCGGAACTACCTGGCCCGACAAAGCCATCAGATTGATGATGATACGTTGGAGCGTGCTCTTGAGAGTTTTGAGGGGGCGTCGCTCAAATTCTCTTCGGACTTTATAAGTGATGCGAGGCTGCGTGATAACTACAACAGTAATGTCAAGCGGGTAAAAGCCCAGGTGCTGTCGCAAGTAACTGCGGGGAATATCTCAGTAAAGGAGGCCGCTGAGTTTTGCTATGAAGCACGCAATAAAATCATGGCGGAAACTCGGAAGAAAACCTCGGTGCCCGGACGGGCGATTGCCGAAAAAAGAAAGATTGTTTCTCCCGGTTTGGAAAAACTGCTGGATGAAAAAGCCGCCAGGAAGTTCGGCAAGACCTTCGTTGCGCTAAATCCTGAGCAAAAGAATGCCATGTATTACGAGATTGTAGAGTCTTCGGCCAGGCCTAATGCCGGATTCAATACGTTAAACAAAGTGCTGAAGGTGTCAGGCAAGGTGTTGATCGTGGTAACGATCGTTTATGCAACTTACGAAATCGCCAATGCTGAGAATAAGAAGAAAGAGGCTATCAAGCAGGGCATTACGATAAGCGGCGGGGTCGCCGGTACTGCGCTGGCCAGCCTGGCCGTCTCTGCCGTCTGCGGGCCGGGCGCACCGTTTTGTGCAATCGGCTTAATGCTCGCGGGCGGGGCTGCTTCAGGCTGGGTTGCATCGAAACTTGCAGACTCTCTGGATGATGAGATTGAGGAATTTACCCAGTGGCAAATCAACTAGAACAACATCAGCTCTGGTCGGCGCTCTCTAGTTTGTTTGTAGGCAGTGAGGTTGACTATGAGTACGTTGCGAGGATTGCAAAAAACTACTCCATCAGCGACGTGGAGTTTGCTCTGTTTGAGAGAGTGGCGCCGGTATGTATCAGTAACATGTTGGCGCCAGTACCACCGGTGTGGTGGTACTTCGATGAAGAGCAGTTAGTCGCGGATATTGAATGCCTGATCAAGAAGAGAGCCAGGCAGGGGTTGGCGGGTAAATGTTTATCCGCCATGGCCGGCCGTTTGATACGACTTGTCAGCGCCAGCGTCTGGTCTGAACTAAAGGCTGAAATTGAGTCGGCCAAGAGACACGGCTAGAGCCGGTTCAACTCGATCAATCTGATAATGACCTGAAAATATAATTTTTTATTGAGGCATGACATGAACGATCCAATGCACCGTACAGATACCCTTAATCCGTACAAGGATTTCATTGGCGGTGAACAGATAAAGCATTGGATTGAGTTCCAGTTGCTGGACGAGCAGGGCGAGCCCTTGGCAAACCTGCCCTATTACGCGAGGAATGAAGCCACTCGCGAGGGTTTTGTACCCGAGTTTGTTGGCTACAGCGATGCCGAGGGCGTGATTCGCATTGAAGGCCTGCATCCGCTGGCCATTACGCTTCTGATGCAGGCCAACCCGCTGGCCGAGCAACTGAAGAACCGTCGCTTGCGTGCCGAACGTGCCGAGCCGCCCCGGCCGGGTGTTGGAGACTGCACACCGATGTATGGCCCGCAACGTTCGGGCTTCTCGCCCGTCGAGAAGCAGGCGCTCGCTGCCGGGCATGGCTATCACTATTTGCGTATCGGCCAACTCTGCGACAAGTTGCCGACTCTTGACCCGCCTGTGCCAGATCCCGAGCGGCCCCCGGCCTTTCACTTTCCTGATCCAGGCTGGCGCGGCTTCACCGTCAGCGATGAGGAACTGGACCGTCGCCATGTGCTGGAAGTCTGCCCTTTTCGCGCCTGGTCTCTGGTGTTGCATCACCAGCCTGAGTACAGCCTGGTCAATGCCTACAACTTGGGCTTGATGAGTATTTTGTCGTATAGCAATCGGGATGAGCACGAACTGGGTTCCGTGAATCAGTTCTTCGAGCAGCAATGCCTGGATCTGTCGC
>NZ_JAMQAU010000037.1:0-1888 GCF_023701505.1 Pseudomonas sp. SR18
ACGACACTGCCGTCGGGGTAGGTGAATTTAATGAAATTGCCAACTTTGTGTACCTTTGACCCTTCCGAACGAACCAGTACCGAAGAGTGAAAAACAGGTTCGAAATACACTGTTCGCGCCTGCAATGCCTGATAGTTAATGTAGATGCCACCTTCACTCGCCAAATTTATAGTCTTGCTGTACCCGCCTATAAAACTTTCATGTATCCAAGGGTAATAGTCCTTTTTGATTGTTAAATCTCCGTCAACCTTGATATCGGCTCCTCCTTGTGGAGAGTCGTTGTAGTCAAATATCGCGATCACGCCTCCACCAGCGCCATAAGTCACGTTCTCGCCAAACCGCGTCGGGTCGGCATACTCCACACCAAACGTCACATTCGCCAAATGCCAGCGGCACGCTCCTCCTCCATCTTTTGGCAGTTTCACCTGGTAAAGATCGCTCTCTCCTTGGCGCTCCAGTTCCTTGTAAACCGACTGATGCCCATCCCGTTCCATGCGTTGGCCACTGGGGCCGCGTCTGATGCTCTTACAGATGGGCGAGCGATACATCACCCACATGGTTTCGGTTTTCAGTTCCTTGGGCAGTTTCACGGTGACGGTTATTGTTTCGCTGTTGGCCGGCGGCGCCAGGCTATAGTCCTGGCGGCAGCCGCTGAGGCTGAAAAACATCACGCACGCGAAACTGAGCAGTCGGGTAAACCCGGTTTCGACCTTTAGCGAACTGATAGGCTTAACCATAAATTTTCTCGTAATACGCTTTGGGGTCGGCAATGGCATTAAAGCGTTGCAGCGCTTCGGCTCCGCCATCCATTTGCTGGGTGACAGGCAGGGCCTGGTCTACCAGGGCCTGCAAGTCGAGAAAAATGCGACTGCGGGCCAATTCGTCTTCATGAATGCTCCCGTAGTAGTCCTTTATCTGCTGTTCGAACTTGTGTCTTTCTATTTGCCGCTCCAGTAACGGATCGCGCTCGGCGTCAATCGATTCCAGTAATTGGTTGTGGATATAGGGTTGGTATTGCGACATGTAATGGTCGCCAATACGCGGCATTCGCCACGTCGTCGGGAGGCTGTAGCGCGGGAAGAACCTGGCCCGGCTTTCTGCGGTAAGGGAGGTATTGAGGCGCTGCGTGGCCTGCTCAGCCTGCTGATCACTGTCCTCGCTCAGGCTTGGCACCAAATACAACTTGGCTTTTATCGGCAGTTCATAAGTGAGCGTGCTGCGATAAGGCGAGCCGTCAGGTCTGCGGTAAGCGGGGTATGGGGTGAATTCTTGTTGCTGGTGTTGTTCGGTACGGAGAAACAGGGCGATCTCACCGTGATGGCTGTATGGGTCTTCATGCTTGAACAGGGCGCTGGTAACAGCTTGACGTAGCGACCAACTAAACCCGGCCAGCAGGCCCATAGGGCCGTAGATGTCATACAGGTAGTTGTCCAGCGCGGCCTCGGGGGGCACGCGAGGAATGGCGTCCATGTCGTTGACATGGCGAAAGTGCCTGAGGTCGCCTAAAAATTGCACGGCGTGGAGGGTAAAGGTTCGGGGCATCCCGTAGGTATAGAGCAAGGGGTTATGGTCTTTCAGCGAGGCCGCGTGGATGAGGCCGAGGGCGCCGCCCAGGCTATGGCCGCAGATGAACAGCTTTTTACCATCAATCCCCTTAAAAATCGTCTGCCCCAAATGTTGGGTATAAACCCGTCTCGCCACCTCAAATGCATCTCGAAAGCCAAGGTGCACACTGCCCACAGCGGTGAGGTCGGGGCAAGGAACCTTGGGCTCGCAAACCGCCGCGACCTCAGATTTCACGGGACGAAAGGTCGCATCGGTAATTAAATCAGCGAGCCCTTCCATCTCAGTGCCGCGCCACGCCACCAAAACCTGGGATGCACTGATA
>NZ_JAMQAU010000039.1:0-1373 GCF_023701505.1 Pseudomonas sp. SR18
CGGGACTGTCATAAATTTTGTGTTCGGGCATAACATGTTGATAGAGGTGCATGTATGCCGACCAAAAAGAAACCGGCCCGTGAGGCCCCGCGAGACCTTCCATCCATTCCCCAAGAGCTGATCGACCAGTTCGTCAGCGGCCCGATGAGTGCCGAAGCCATTCAGGATGCCTCGATGGCGTTCAAAAAGGCGCTGATCGAGCGAGCTCTTGGTGCCGAGTTGGGCCACCACCTTGGCTATCCTCAGGGCGCGGAGCGCCCTGAGGAGTCGAGTAACCAGCGCAACGGCAAGAGCGGAAAAACGGTGCTAACCGATGACGGTCCGCTGCGTTTGGACATTCCCAGAGACCGTGATGGAAGCTTTGCTCCGATTCTGATCCCCAAACACGAACGGCGTTTTACCGGCTTCGATGACAAGATTATCGCGATGTATGCCCGAGGCATGACGGTTCGCGAAATCCGGGCGTTTCTCTCTGAACAGTACGGAACAGACGTCTCTCACGATTTCATCAGCTCCGTCACTGACGCAGTGTTGGAGGAGGTTACCGCCTGGCAACAGCGACCGCTTGAACCGATGTACCCGGTAATTTTCTTCGATGCATTGCGAGTCAAAATTCGCGACGAAGGCTTGGTTCGCAACAAAGCGATCTACTTGGCACTGGGAGTATTGCCGGACGGAACGCGAGATATTCTGGGCATTTGGATTGAAACAACCGAAGGCGCCAAATTTTGGATGAAGGTCTTTAACGACCTGAAAACCCGAGGCGTCGAAGACGTCTTGATCGCCGTAACTGACGGTCTCAAAGGCATGCCCGAAGCGCTGAGTGCTGTGTTTCCTGAGACGACGTTGCAGACCTGCATCGTCCACCTGATCCGTAACAGCCTCGATTACGCCCCGTGGGATAAGCGCCGTGAGCTGGCCAAGGCACTGAAACCGATCTATCAAGCACTCAATGCTGACGCCGCAGAACAAGCGCTACTGGCTTTCGAAGCCGGGCCTTGGGGTAAGCAATATCCGACAGTCGTATCAGCTTGGAAACGTGCTTGGGATCGAGTTATTCCGTTCTTCGTGTTTCCCCCGGCGATACGCAAAGTGATCTACACAACCAATGCCATCGAGAGTATCAATGCCCAGTTGCGCAAGGTCATCAAGACGCGAGGCCACTTCCCAACGGATGAGGCTGCGACAAAACTAATCTGGCTGGCATTACGAAATATCACCGCGAACTGGGGCAGTGCAGCTCATGATTGGAAGAACGCAATGAATCAATTTGCGATTCTGTACGGAGATCGATTTATCAGGCCGACCTGGTAAAGATGGCCTGCCTGACGGCAGGCCGTAACCGGCCCGAACACAAAAAATCTGACACTCTC